>JACMOE010000019.1 GCA_014378185.1 Gemmatimonadaceae bacterium
CCGCGATGAAGTCCGACCTCCGCAACCTCGTGACGGCCGAGGAGTCCTTCTTCGCCGACTCCACGAAGTACGTGACGTATGACACGTCAAAGCTCAAGTACCGGCCGTCCACGGGCGTCGGCGATCCGACCATCGTGCCGGGCGCGGGCTATTGGTCGGCCACCATCACGCACTCGCAGATCGCCAGCTTCTCCTGCGGTATCGGCGTCAATACCACCAACCCGATCGTCACCACGGCGGGCGACGGCGAGCCGGCCTGCAAGTAAGCCTCTCAGGTTGTGCAGAAAGAGCGGGGTGCCTCACGGCCCCGCGCTCTTACTGCATCCGACAACGTCGCCCTGCTGCTGGCGCTTCGCCGGCTGGCAACCGATCTTGTCCATCTCGCCTCACCGAACACTCCCAAACCACAATGGTCGCGATGATCGTGCGCGTCGTCGTCTTCGCACTCTTGTTGGCGGCGCCGGCCGCCACCCTTCCGGCGCAGCGCGCAAGCGGGGTCCGCGGCACCACTGCGACACAGGTCGTGTTCCTGGGCACCGGGAATCCGTCACCCACTCCCGACCGGATGGGGCCCGCCGTTGCGATCGTGGTGAACGGGTCATCGTACCTGGTGGACGCCGGCGTTGGCATCGTGCGTCGCGCCAGTGCAGCCACGAGCCGCGGCGTGAAGGGACTCGAGATGCCGAATCTCGAGACCGTCTTTCTCACGCACCTCCACAGCGATCACACCATCGGGTTGCCCGACCTCATCTTTACGCCGTGGATCATGCATCGCACCGCGCCGCTTGCCGTGTACGGCCCAGCGGGGACGGCGGCGATGACGAGTCACATCCTCGCCGCATGGAGCGCGGACAACGACATCCGCGTCAACGGCCTGGAGAAGGGCAACACCACGGGATACAAGGTAAACGCGCACGAGATCGTGCCCGGCGTGGTATACCAGGACTCGAACGTGAAGGTCACGGCGTTTGCCGTCCATCACGGAACATGGGCGCAGTCATTCGGCTATCGCTTCGACACGCGCGACAGGAGCATCGTGATTTCCGGCGACGCATCGCCGAGCGAGAGCGTTGCGACGAGCTGCAATGGGTGCGACGTGCTCATCCACGAGGCGTACACCCAGCGCGGCCACGACATGACAACGCCGGCATGGCGCGCGTACAGCGAGAGCTTCCACACCACGACCTACGAGCTGGCCGCGTTGGCAACAAGGGCTCGGCCAGGGTTGCTCATCCTCTACCATCAGATGTACTTCGGTGGCGCGAAGGATACGGAGGCGGGGATGCTGGCCGAGGTGCGGTCGCGGTACAAGGGGAAGGTGGTGTCGGCGCACGATCTGGATATTTACTGATGTCGTTTTGAACGAAGCGAAGGACGACAGCGCTGCTATGCGATGCCTTTTACCTTGGCCGGCTTGACGTAGACGGGCGGTACTTCGAGTTGGAGCAGCAGCTTGTTGAGGGCTGGCAACTCTGTTGACTCGACCTGTTGGAGGGCACGCAACTGCGCCTCCACCTTGGCGGAGAGGTCGTTGAAGATCTCGCCATGCTGCTTCGTGGGCGCGGCATCGGCGCTCTGCACCTGGGAGGCGAGGGACAGCATCATGTTGTAGAGCCGGATGGGAAAGTGCAGTGTGGACTGGTCGGCGTGGTTGTACCAGTCCACCAGCTCGCCGCGCACGACCTCCAGCTTCGCACGCACGGGCGTAGTGGCATCCTTGAGCCGCTTGGCGAAGGATTGGTCACTGGTCTGGGTGACGCGATTGTCGATCTGCGCCTGAAGCTCCTCGATGCGATTGAAGGCCTCGCTGATGGCGGTGATCCGGTCGCGGACGCGGATCGCCAGGTCGAAGCCCTTCTGGAGGTCGGCTGTAGCAACCTGGATGCGCGGGTCCTCGATGATGGCAAACGGGCGCGTCAACGTATCCTTGCCGGCGATCAACCGCACGAGATACTCGCCGGGCACGGCCTTCGGCCCGTCGGTGGTGCCTTCGTCGTTCACCACGGTCTTCAGCTCCGTGGCGTCGGGATAGCGCAAGTTCCAGACAAATCGGTTGGTGCCGGCGTGTGATGGTACGATGGTATCCACCGGCATGAACGCGAGTGAATCGCGGACTGGCCGGTCCGCGACCATCACGGCCACGGTGTCGCGCAGCACGGAGACGTGCTTCAGCGTGTCCTTTGCGATGGTGTCCGTCTTCACCCTCGAGCTGAACGACCGAATCACGGCACCGGACTTCTCCATGAACTGGAGCGTGACCTTTTGCGACGTGGAGTCCTTGAGGTAGAAATCGATGACGGCGCCGGAGGGCGGGTTTTCACCGGCGTGCGTGGTGTACGCATGGCCGGCGTCGGTGCGGATGGCCTTTGACGGCGAAAAGAGGAATGTCTGCCGGCTCGTGACGCTGTCGTCGAGCTGGCGCAGCGACGCGAGGTCGTCCAGAATCCAGAACGCGCGGCCGTGCGTGGCGGCGATGAGGTCATTGCCCTTGACCGCGAGGTCGCGCACGCTCACGCGCGGCAGGTTGAGCTGGAGCGGTTCCCAGCGCGCACCATCATTGTGCGACACGTACACACCGGTCTCGGTGCCGGCAAACAGCAGCCCGCGTCGCACCACGTCCTCGCGAATCGTCCTGGTGTAAGCGCCGGCGGGAATTCCACCATCGATGCGCGTCCACGTCCTGCCGTAATCGCCCGTGCGGTAGAGGTACGGGCGGAAGTCGTCGAGCTGATAGCGTGTGGCGGAGAGATACGCGACCGCGGGATCGTACCGCGACGGCTCGATGCCGTTCACGCGGGTGTTGCGCGCCATCGCCTTCGGGGTCACCTCCTGCCACGTCGCACCGGCATCCTGCGACACATGCACGCGCCCATCATCCGATCCCGCCCACAACAACCCCTTCCGCGTGGGCGACTCCGCGAGCGCATAGATCGTGGCGTACCACTCCGTGCCGGTCATGTCGCCATGCACGTCGCCGCCGCTGCGGCCGAGTGTCGTGGTGTCGGCGTAGGAGAGGTCGGGCGAGATGCGGCTCCATGACGACCCTTCATCAGTCGACCGCCACACATTCTGCGACGCGACGTACAGCGTGCGCGGGTCGTGCGGCG
This sequence comes from Gemmatimonadaceae bacterium, assembly GCA_014378185.1. Classification (GTDB taxonomy): domain Bacteria; phylum Gemmatimonadota; class Gemmatimonadetes; order Gemmatimonadales; family Gemmatimonadaceae; genus AG11. Next base: position 3,108 of record JACMOE010000019.1, read on the forward strand.
AGAGGAGCACGGGAAAGGTCCACTGGAAGCGGTTGGGCACGTCCTTCGCCGCGATGCCGTCGTAGTTGTTGAGCCACACCGAGATGTCGCGGTTCTGGCCCGTGCGCTTGTCGTGGCGCCCAAGGTTGCCCGTGTAGCAGCCACCGTAGGTGATGTCCGGATTGCGTGGATCGACGGCGATGTGCGCGTTCTCGCAACCGGCCACGTGCCACCAATCACGCTCCCCGATGGTGCCGTTGTCCGAACGCGACGTGATGGACACGGTGCTGTTGTCCTGCTGCGCGCCGTAGACGCGGTATGGCCACTGGTCATCCGTCACCACGTGATAGAACTGCGCGGTGGGCTGGTTCATGATCGACGACCACGTCTTGCCGCCGTCCTGCGACACGGTGGCGCCGCCATCGTTGCCGTTGATGAGCCGGTTGGGATCCTTCGGATCCACCCACATGACATGCGTGTCACCGTGCGGCACGCGGACAGTCGTGAAGGTCTTGCCGCCGTCAATGGACCGAGACACCTGGAGGTTCATCACGTACACGGTGTTCTCGTTCAACGGATCCGCGGTCACGGCGGAGTAGTAGAACGGACGGATCTGGAACTTCTGGTCGCCGTTGATGCGCAACCAGCTGTCGCCGCCGTCGTCCGAGCGGAAGATGCCGCCCGAGGTATCCTTCGCCTCGACGCTGGCATAGATGCGCCTGGGATTTGCGGGTGACACCGCGACGCCGATCTTGCCGATGGGTCCCTTGGGCATGCCGGCGTTGGCCGTGATCTCGGTCCAGCTGTCACCGCCATCGGTGGACTTCCAGAGACCACTGCGTCCACCACCCGCCTGCATGCCCCATGGCAAGCGCTGGAACTTGTACATCGACGCGAACAGGATGCGCGGGTTGGAGGGATCGATGGAAATATCGTTCGCACCCGTGGAATCGTTGAGAAACAGGATCTTCCGCCACGAGCGCCCGCCATCCGTCGTGCGGTACACGCCGCGCTCCGCATTGGGACCAAATGCGTGGCCCAGCGCGGCGACGTACACGCGATCCGGATCGCGCGGATCGATGCGCACGGCGCCGATCTGCTGCGTGCCCGTGAGGCCGAGGTGGTGCCAGGTGAGTCCGGCGTCGGTGGAGCGGTACATGCCCGTGCCGTACGTGAGGTCTTCGCGGAGCTGCGACTCGCCGCTTCCCGCATAGATGACATTGGGGTCGGACGACGCAACGGCGATGGCCCCGACCGACGAGATGTCGCTGCGGCCGTCGGTGATGTTGTCCCAGCTCTGGCCCGCGTTGGTCGTCTTCCAGATGCCGCCGTTCACGGCGCCGAAGTAGTAGACCAGTGGCCGGGAGGGATCGCCCGCCACCGCGTCGGACCGGCCGCCGCGGAAGGGGCCGATGTTGCGCCAGCGGAGTGCCTTGAGGTTGCGCGACGTGAGGGAGCCATCCGAATAGAGCGCCGGATCGTAGGCGCCAGAGGCAGGCGGCGCGTCGGCGCCGGTTCGACGCTGGGCCACGAGCGCGGACGGAAGGGCGAGCGCGAGCGCAACCAGGGCGGGGACAGGACGCATGGCGGGGAGGACTCCGGGAGGGGCGAGACGGGGGCGAGCACGTAACGTGTCCCAACATATGTCCGAGCTGGTTCCCGTGCAGCCGAGTTGGCCTGCCCGCGCCTCTTCCGCAGGGGGGCAAACCGGCGCATATCTTGATTGCGCCTACCCGCCGGATTCAGACAGCCATTCGCTCGAGCCGGACGTTCTCGTTGGTGAGGAGGAATATTCATGATCAAGTGCGCGCTCGTGACCGGGACGTCCACCGGCATTGGACTGGAAAGCGCGGTGGCGCTGGCCAAGGCAGGATTCAGCGTGGTGGCGACGATGCGCGATCTCTCTCGCCGCGCCCGCCTCGACGCACGGGCGTCCGAAGAGGGCGTGGTCGTGGACGTACGCGAGCTCGACGTCCAGAGCGATGCGTCCGTGAATCAGTGCGTGCGCGACGTCCTGGCGCAGTACGGCCAGGTGGACCTGCTGGTGAACAACGCGGGCGCCGGCTACCTGGGCACGCTGGAGCAGACGTCCGACGACACGATGCGCCGGATGATGGACGTGAACTTCTTCGGCGTTTGGCGCGTGACGCGCGCACTCGTTCCCTCCATGCGCCGCGCGGGGCACGGCCACATCATCACCGTCACGAGCATCGGCGGCCTCCTCGGCCAGCCGTTCAACGATGCCTACTGTGCGTCGAAGTTCGCCGTGGAAGGATTCATGGAGAGCCTGGCGCCGGTCGCGGAGCGCATCGGTATTCACATCTCGCTGATCGAGCCCGGTGCGGTGCATTCGGAATTCGTAGCGTCGGTGATGGACACGCGCGAACATCTCACGCCGGAGCTGCACGGCGCGTACGGGGACATGCTGAACGCGTACACGAAGGCCGCGGCGGAGGCGTATCAGGTGGCTGGGCAGACCAGCGCAGACGTTGCGGCGTGCATCGCTGATGTCGCGATGACCGTCGCGCCACACTTCCGGTACCAGACGAGCGAGATGATTCGCGGACTCGTGGCGCGAAAGTACGTGGACCCTACGGGCGATTCCGTGGTGAAGCTGTCAGGGGCGCGGCTGCCCTGACTACCTGAGCAGAACGCTCGCCAACGCGTCCGTGATGTCGCGCGCATTCAGGCCGTCGCGATCCGTGAGCATGATGATGGCGATGCGCTGTTGCGGAAAGCGCACGAACGCACTGCGCATGCCGTTCGACGTGCCGAACGCACTCCACCGCTCGGCGCCATGGAAGCGATCGACCGTCCAGCCGAGCGATTCGTTGCGCGATGTGAGTTGTGTCGGGAGTCCGGTGATCGCATTATCCGGCACGAAGGCCCGGCTGTTCTCGAGGCCGAGCTCCAGCCGATACAACTCGTCCACGTTGGATGCGAACGTGCCAGTCGAATCCACCACGGTCTTGTGTGCGCCGATGGGCGTGAACACCCGCCGTGTCACGTACTGCATGTAGGTGCTGCCGACAGCCTTCGCGACGGCGCGTGGCTCGGCGTCAGCGGCGGTGGCGGGCAGCTTGCCGTCGGCGATCGCGAGTTGCGCCACGAGCGCGTTGATGGGACGGGCGATGTCGCCCAGGGGAAAGTTGGGGACCGTGGTGCCCGGCATGTAGCGTGGGTGGTCGGGAATGCCGTACGCCTGGTTCAACAGCACCTTGCCGTCGCGCGCGACGAGCAGCGTGGCGGCGCCGCCCGTGTTCCGAAGCAGGGAGTCCGCGAGCCGCTCGGTGAGCGGTGATTCATCGCGGGCGCGGTGTGTGACTCGGCGCGCCGCGAGATTGTACCTGTCGCCCGGGTAGAGCGTGAGGAATGGCTTGCGCGCGTCCGTCCGATCCGCGCCACCGTACACGAATGCCTTGTTGCGGCCGATGATCTCGCCCGTGTCGCCGCGAACCACCCAGGCGGTGCCTTCGTCTTCGGAGATGCCCAGCAGCTCAGGATGGCGGGGCATGAGGGAGTCGGCCAGGTCGCGCAGCCGTTCGCGCGCGACCACGTGCTGGTCGATCGCGACGCCGCGGAGAAAGCCGAAGCCCAGTTCATAGCCCGCGGCCATGATCGTCTCGTTGCCGGCACGGGCGCCGCGCAGCATGTAGCTGGAGAGGATGGAAGCGCCGGCGGACGAACCGCCCACCACACCGCCGCGCGCGAGGACGTCGTGAAAGGCCCGCTCTGTTGCCGTGCCCGCGTAGCTGTCCACGAGGTGCCATTGCCGGCCTCCCTCGAACCAGACGCCGCCCGCCCGGGCGAGCACGGCCGCAAACTGCTCGCTGTCGGCGACGCGCTTGTCCGTCGTGTGCAGGATGACGACGTTCGTCGCCCCGGCGGCGCGCAGGAAATTGGCGCCCCGCCATAGTGCGGGATACGTGGTGTCGCCGCCCGCGGTGGGTACGTCGACGATGAGGGCATTCGGTCCGCCGGCGGCATCGATGAACCGGGCGACGACTTCGGGTCCGAGCGCGCCGCCGCCCACGACCATCACCGTTCCGCTTGCCGGGCCCACGCTGGGGCTGCCGGAATCGCTCGAGCGCGTCCGGGTCGCTGCTGGCGTGCAGGCGGCCGTGCCGACGAGGGCGGCGAGGAGGACGGCGCGGGCGTGGTGCGGGGTGGGCGACATCGATATCTCGCGTGGGAGTGGAGCACGTACAGCAGGGCGACGTACGATATTACGCCTGCCGCCACCGTGGCGCTGTGGATCGACGAGCAGGTCCTTCGACTTCGCTCGGGAGCACAGCAGCCCGGTTAGACTTCATGTTTCCTGTCGTCCTGAGCGAAGCGAAGGACCTGCTCCCGTCATGCGAGGCCGTGCCCTGCGGCATGCCCCTCACCCTCAGCGCGCCCCATGTCCCAGCTCGAGATCACTGAAATAGTCCCAGGCCTCGTTGTTCGGCTCGACACCGCGCAGCTTCGCACCCTGGGTGGCAGCCAGACCAACGCGCAACGCAGCGAGACGGAAGATCGCGCGGTGAGCGCCGTTCACGATTTCTGTGTCGTGTCCGTCGATGCCACGAAGGAGCACTGCGTCGCGATTCCGCTGTTCGCGCGGTCGTCTCCCGGGAGTGCGCCGCTGGAGGCGAAGAAGCAGTGGGGGAACATCGAGGGCTGGCTCACCGAGACGGTGCACTACTCGCGCTGGCAGCACTGGCGCATGCCATTGGCCTCCGTCGTGGCGACGTCGGGCGACGACCCGGGGGCCGTGGGGGCGCGGCGCAGTTATGCCGCAGGGGATGCTGATACACTCCAGGACCTGCTCAACTGGGCGTCGCGGAACCGGTGTGAGTTTCGGGACGTGACTGCGCAGGGAACTGCGTAAGGAACTGCGTTGAGCGTGGGGAACGCGGATCCACGCGAATCTTGCGAATCCACGCGAATCGAATCGCGACCATTCGTGGCAAGTTTCGCCGTTCAACCTGCGGTCTCGTCTTCCCGTTTTTCCTCGCGGATGGCAGGCAGCGCATTGTCCCTTATTAAGCCCTGCTCCACAGCGTGCATCGCCGCGCCAACCGTGTCCTCGGCGAGCACCAGCGATGCGTGCGACGCTCGCAGTTCCTCGGCAAGCCGCTGTACAGCGGCTGACCGATCCGCATTCCGCGTCACGTCGCGGATGTAGATCGCCCGCACGCGACCCGGAAATTCGTGCACGATCTGCCGGTAGATTTCCGGGTCGTGCTGACTGGTGTCGCCCAGCAGGATGAAGGGCAGGTCCGGATACAGCTGCAAGATGGTGCGGATGGATGCGCCCTTGTGGTCGAAGTGACGAGTGGACGACAGCGCACCAAAGCCGATGTCCCAGTCGCGCAGCAGCACCGGCCCACGCGGCACCTTGCGCAGGTCCATGAACTCCGTGATCACGTCGTAGATATTCCATGGGCTGCTGGAGACGTAGAAGACGGGATTCCTCTCGTCGCCCGACACGCCGTTGCGCAGCGCCTGGTAGAATGCCGCCACGCCGGGAAATGGCAGGCGCGTGTGGGCATTGCCCAGCATCACCGTGCGCGCCGCCTCCAGGAAATTCGACACGCGCGACTGGATCACCGTGTCGTCGATGTCGCTGATGACGCCGAACCGTGCGCTCGATGCCGGAATGAGGATTTCGCCTGTCTGCCGGGCGCGATCAAGTCCCGGACGGGACGGAGCGAGGAGGTCCACGTGATACGCGTTCCACTCGCTGCTCGTGCTCAGTGGCGCGGCGAGGTCGAGGCGTGCGGTGAAGAACCCTTCGTCGTCGGCCTTCAGCTTTACAGACAATGACCCGAAGGTCACCGCGAGATCCGCGAAGGCGAGGGGATGACTCTGCGCGCGCCGATAGGTGTTCATCAGGTTGTCGAGTGCCGAGTGCGACGGATTACTCGGCCCCACGCCACGGTTTTCCTGCGCGCGTCCATAAACGTAGGCACTCGTCGTATTGCCGAAGCCGCGGTACGCGAGCACTTCGAACGGACCCTCGTCGAAGGCCGAGCGCACCGTGCGGGCTGCGCCTCGGACGGTGCGGTCGATTTCGCCGAGCAGGGAATCGATTTCTCCCAGCCAGTTTCTCACGCGATCCGTCGGTAAAAGGTTTCGGGCGTGTTGTCGGCAAGCGGTGCGCCATGGCGCACGCGAGCGTCGTGCGGCATTTTCGGCCCGCGCGCATGCTGGCGCAACAGCGGGTTTCCCGCGGCTCTCATCCTACGGAGTTTCGACGCATGATCTCATACCCCACCCTTCTCGTCCTGAGGGTGATTCACGTGGTGATTGGCGTGTGCTGGGCCGGGTCAATCGTCTTCATCGCGGCGTTCCTGCTGCCGGCGCTGAGGGCCG
>JACMOE010000179.1 GCA_014378185.1 Gemmatimonadaceae bacterium
CGACGTGGACGGATCTCACGCCAACCTCTGCGGCGGGCCTTCCGTCCAAGCCGTGGGGACGCGTGGCGGTCACCGTTGCGCCGTCCAACCCGAACGTCGTCTATGCGTTCATCGAAGCGGCACCGCCCAGGAACGGCCTCTATCGATCGGACGATGGCGGCAGGACATGGCAGGCGCGCGACCGCAGCCAGAACATGGTGTGGCGACCGTTCTACTTCGCCAACCTCATCGTGGACCCGAAGGACGAAAACAAGGTGTACAAGGCGGGGGGTGGCCTCATCATGAGCACCGATGGCGGCCAGAGCTTCAGCGCCATCGGCGGTGGAGCACACGGCGACTTCCACGACGTCTGGGTCGATCCCCAGTCCACGGACCACATCATCACCACCGACGATGGCGGCGTGTGGTATTCGTATGACGGCGGCAACAAGTGGTGGAAGGCGGACAACCTCCCTGTGTCGCAGTTCTATCACGTCAGCGTGGACATGAACCGCCCGTACCGCGTCTACGGCGGATTGCAGGACAACAGTTCGTGGGTGGGTGAGTCAGCGTTTCCGGGCGGCATCACCAGCCACCAGTGGGAGAACATGTACGGTGGCGATGGCTTCTGGATGTTCGCCGACCCCACGGACCCCGACTACCTCTACGCGGAAGCGCAGGGCGGCGAAATTGGTCGCGTGAATCGGAAGACGCACGAGTCGCGCAACATCAAGCCGCTGCCGCTGTACGGCGAGAAGAAGCTGCGCTACAACTGGAACACACCCATTCACCTCAGCGAGACCAACAAGGGCACGCTCTACATTGGCGCGCAATTTCTCTTTCGCTCTCGCGACCATGGCGAAACCTGGGACCGCATCTCCCCCGACCTCACCACCAACGATCCACAGAAGCAGAAGCAGGAAGAGTCCGGCGGCGTGACCGTGGATAATTCGGCGGCCGAGATGCACACCACCATCTACGCAATCTCGGAGTCACCGAAGAACGCGAGTGTCATCTGGGTTGGCACCGACGACGGCAACGTGCAGGTCACGCGCGATGCGGGGAAGAGCTGGACCAACGTGACGGCCAACATCCGCGGCCTGCCGGCCAACGCATGGGTTTCCTCCATCGACGCAGGCCGGTTCGACCAGGGTGTGGTGTATGCCACGTCCGACCTGCACACCTACGGCGACATGCGACCCTGGGCGTACAAGTCGTCCGATTTCGGTCGCACCTGGACGTCGCTCGTGGCCGCGGGCAGTCCCGTGCGTGGCTACGCCCACGTGATCAAGCAGGATCTCGTCAACCCGAAGCTCGTGTTCCTCGGCACCGAGTTCGGGCTCTATGTGTCCGTTGACGACGGCGGCAGCTGGGCACGATTCAAGGGTGGCGACCTGCCGAGTGTCGCTGTGCGCGACCCCGCGATCCACCCGCGCGACAATGATCTCGTGATCGCCACGCATGGCCGCGGAATCTGGATCGTCGATGACATCACGCCACTGCGCGGATTCACGCCGCAGTTGCTCGGCAGCGAGGTCAGCTTCGCCACGGTGCGCCCCACCGTTGCGCCGCTGTCGGCGGGCGGCGGGTGGTCCAATGGCGACGCGATGTTCGTGGGCCAGAACCCGTCCACCGACGCTGTCATCACCTATTACCTGAAGAAGCGCCACATCTTCGGCGACATGAAGCTCGAGGTGCTCGACTCGACGAAGCACGTCGTGGGCACGCTCCCCACGAGCAAGCGACGTGGCCTCAGCCGCATCACGTGGGGCATGCGCCTTCCAGCGCCAACGGTGCCGGCCGCGGCGTCCATCGCAGGCGCTGCCTCTGTGGGAACGCGCGTGTTGCCGGGCACCTACACCGTGCGCATGACGAAGGACGACAAGGTCTATACCACGCCCCTTGTCGTGCTCCCCGACCCGCGCGCCACGCATTCGGTGGCTGACCGAACGGCGCAGTACGTGCTGTCCCTCAAGCTCTCCAACCTGCTTGGCGAGATGTCCGCCGCGGTGGACCGCATCAACGACGTCCGCCTCGCGCTCGACGATCGCTCCACGCGGCTGCCCGCTGCCGATTCGCTGGTGAGCCGGTTGCTCAAGGCAGAGGGCACGGTGGATTCACTCCGCAAGCGGATCGTTGCCACCAAGGAGGGCGGCATGATCACCGGCGAAGAGCGGCTTCGCGAGAACCTCGCTGAACTCTACGGTAACGTCACCTTCTACGACGGTCGTCCGTCGAAGACCGAGATTGCACGCAGCAGCGCCATCGGGCGTGAGTTGCAGGATGTCTCACGCAGCTTCGACACGTGGGTCGCTCGGGAGATACCGCCCATCAACGCGGCGCTGGCCGCGCGCAAGTTGCCACCCATACCGGTGCTTGTGCCCTGACTTGCGCGCGCACGAGCCAGCCGCTCTACGGCTTCCTGGAGCGGCTCGCCCGTGCTTGCGCCACCATCGACTTCACCTCGGCGAGCAGGGTGGGGCCGGAATAGGGAATGCCATCCTTGATGGTCCATTCCACTCCGCCGTCGTGCACCACCTTGCCGTCCCGTACGTCGTCCACGCCGGTGGGATAGAACACTTTCAGGTTCTCCAGGGGGTTGCCCTTCACCACGATCAGGTCGGCGAGGTAGCCGGCGCGCACGCGGCCCAGGTCCGCCTCGCGTCCCAGGATGCGCGCGTTGTTGCCGGTGGCGTGCTGGATCACCTTCATGGTCTGGAATCCGGCCTCCTGCTGCAATTCCAGCTCGCGAATGAGGCCGAAGCCATACATCTGATAGATGAAGCCCGCGTCATCCCCAACGCCAATCAGGCCGCCCTTCCGCTCGAAGTCCCGTAGCGCCGACATCCACAGGCGGTAGTTCTCCTTCCAGTATGTCTCGTCGGTAGAGCCCCAGCCGAAGAAGTACGATCCATGATTTGATGGGGCGGGCCGGAAGTAGTCCTCGAGCGTGGGGTGCAGGTACTCGGAGAACCACGGCTGTGTCTGCGCGCGCTGGAGATCCCGCGATGCCTCGTAGATGTCGAGCGTCGGCACCCATGCCACCTTCGCCGCCACGAGCGAATCCAGTACCTTGCCGAGCAGGGTGGGATCTGCCTCGCGCCAGAGGCGCCCTGCCCAGCGAAAGCGATCCGTCTCGTTGCGATAGTTGTACGGCGATGGGAAATGCTGCCGGCCATCGAGAATGGCTGCGTCCGGGATGCCATACCAGTGCTCGATGCTCGTGGTGCCGAACCGCGCGTCATCCCACGCGTTGGTCTCCTCAACGCCTGCATGATGCGCCACGCGGAGCCCGACCGCGTGCGCCTCTTCGAGCATGGCCTGCATGATGTCGCGGTCGATGCCCAGGATCTTGATGCCGTCCACGCCCATCGCCTTGAGTTCGCGTACACGGGCTCGTGCCGACGCGGGCGTCTGCGGAACAGGCGCATTGGAGAACCGGCCGGAGATGAACAATCGCGGCGACGCCAGCTCGCCGCGCGCACCGCGATCGCGTATCGCGATCACTTTCTGCGTCGTATCCGCGCCCACCTCGCGCACCGACGTGATACCGCAGGCCAACCAGAGCTTGAGCGTGTAGTCAAACGGCTGCGGGACGTGCGCGCGCTCGTCCTGCAAGTGCGCGTGCGCGTTGATCAGTCCCGGCAGGACGAACTTTCCCGTCGCATCGATCTCGCGGTCTGCCGCTGGCCGCTTGGTAGTGGGCGATCGCAGCGCAACGGGATCGAGGAACGTGACACTCGCGATCCGGTTGCCGATGATGAGGATGTCCGCGGGTCCGGAGGCTGGCGTGCCGTTCCCGTCGATGATGGTGGCGTTGCGGATGGCGAGGCTTGGCCCGCGGATGCCGTGCGTTGGGAGGGACTGCGCATCGGCCTGACGCGCGAAGAGAATGGCTGTGGTGACGAGAAGGGCGATCCGCATGTCGATTTGGCTTTTGGGTGACTGCGTTGATGAAAGGCGGCGATGAACAGCGTTGTTCGTTGGGTAACGCGAATTTCGCGAATCTGCGCGAATCTGCGCGAATCCACGCGGATCATTCTCGTGCCCGATAAAACCATCAGTCCTGCGGGTAGCCTCCGTCTTGAACGGCGCTCCCATCATGTCCAGGCGTGCCCTTGGAAGAGGATTCGCGTGGATTCGCGTGGATTCGCATGATCCGCGTTCCCGCCGGTCAACGCACGTTCGTCACCGCCTTTCTTGAACGCTCCCCGAAGCCCCATTCCTCCATGACTCCA
>JACMOE010000180.1 GCA_014378185.1 Gemmatimonadaceae bacterium
CTGGAGCGCATCCGCAACGGTACGGACGGGAAGCTTGCGGAGTGCTTCACCAGACAAGCGCGTGACCGCAGCCGCGGAGGTGGTGAGTGGTGCGTCCACGCGCGACGCGGTGACGACCATGGGGTCCAGCGTGTGGCCGCGCGTGCTGTCGCGGACAGCGACAGAATCCGTCGTGCGGCGAGGCGACTGTGCGCCAAGCGTGGAGCCATGTGCTGCCAGTGCGCTGAATGCCGTGAGTGCGATGAGGCGAAGCGGTGAGATGCGGGCAGCGAGGACGAACGGTCTCCGTGCGACTGGAGAGACAGCGACAACCATCATGAATTCATTCCCGGGAAAAAGCGGAGTCGAAGGCAGCGCGCGCAGGAGGAAAATCGACCGACCGGACGAACGCACATGCTTCGCGCGCGCCATGCTCGCGATCCATGCCGATGTCCTCCCACTCGACGGAGAGAGGCCCATCGTAGTGAGCGGCATTCAGCTGCCGCATGACTTCCTCGAAGTTTATGCGGCCGCGGCCAAGCGAGCGAAACTCCCAGAACCGGTCCGGGTGTCCAAACGCCAGATGGCCGCCGAACACGCCGGATGGCTTCGGCGTATCCGACCACCACACGTCCTTCATGTGGACGTGATAGATCCGGCTGCCGAACCGCTGAATGAACGCGGCGTAGTCCACGCCCTGGTAGCCAAGGTGGCTGGGGTCGTAGTTGAAGCCGAACGCCGGACGATTGCCAATGGCGTCGAGCGCGCGCTGCGCCGTCGAGATGTCGAACGCGATCTCCGTGGGATGCACTTCGAGCGCGAACCGCACGCCCACCTCGTCGAAGACATCGAGGATGGGATTCCACCGCGTGGCGAAGTCCTCGTAGCCCGCGTCGATCCACTGGTCGGGCACGGGCGGAAAGCTGTAGAGCAGCGGCCAGATGGACGAGCCCGTGAAGCCGGCCACGATCTTGACGCCAAGTTTCGCGGCCGCGCGTGCCGTGTCCTGCATCTCCTTCGACGCACGTGCCTTGACGCCGTCCGGCACACCGTCACCCCAGATGTGCGGTGGCAGGATGGACTTGTGGCGCAGGTCCACCGCGTCGCAGACCGCCTGGCCCACGAGGTGATTGCTGATGGCGTGGAGTTGCAACCCGTGCCGAGCGAGGAGTTCGCGGCGCTCCTGACAGTAGCCGTCCTCGGCGAGCGCGCGGGCGACGTCGAAGTGGTCGCCCCAGCAGGCCAGCTCAAGGCCGTCGAATCCGAACTCGCGCGCCTTCCGTGCGACGTCCTCCAGCGGAAGGTCGGCCCACTGGCCAGTGAACAGCGTGACGGGGCGGGGCATGGTCAGCGGCTCAGGAGTGCAGGGTGAATGACAGTTGGCTTGATATCACGCGCCTGGCGCGACGTACGACGCATCTACCCAGTCGCCTTCGCGGCCGCTGCGCAGCGCCGCCTGGATGAAGTGCACGCCAGCGGCACCATCGCGCACGGTTGGGAAGTCGAGATCGAGCGGATCGGGAGTCTCGCCCGCCTGACGGGCATGCATCACCCGCATGGCGTTCGAGTAGATGTTCGCAAAGGCCTCGTGCAGTCCTTCCGGATGTCCGGCCGGCAGCCGCGTCCCGCGCTGTGCCGCCGCCGAGAGGAACGCATGGCCGGGCTTCCAGGTTTCAGTCGGGCCATCGGGGTGCCGCACCGTGAGGAAATTGGGATCCTCCTGGTGCCACTCGAGCGACGCGGTGGTGCCGTACACGCGGATCGCGAGGCGGTTCTCCTCGCCCACGGAAATCTGCGAACAGAAGAGCACCCCCTTCGCGCCGCCCTTGTAACGCACGAGCATGTTGGCGTCGTCGTCGATGCGGCGGCCAGGCACGAAGCTCCTGACGTCGGCCAGCAGTTGCTCCATCTCGAGACCAGTGATGAAGCGCGCAAGATGCTCCGCGTGCGTGCCGATGTCGCCAATGGCGCCGGCGCCAGCACGCGCCGGGTCCGTGCGCCAGTCCGCCTGCTTGTTGCCGGTCTGCTCCAGTGGAGTGGAGAGCCAGCCTTGTGAGTACTCGACGATGACCTTGCGAACGGTACCGAGGGCGCCATCCTGCACCTGGGCGCGCGCTTGCCGCACCATGGGGTACGCGGTGTACGGATGCGTGAGTGCGAACACCACGTCGTGCGCCTTCACGAGCCGGCAGAGTTCCTCGGCGTCCTCGAGCGTGGTGGTGAGGGGCTTGTCGCACACGACGTGGAAACCCCGCTCGATGAACGCCTTGGCCACCGGGAAGTGCAGGTGGTTGGGCGTGACGATGGAGACGAAGTCGATGCGCTCGTTCTCGGGCAGCGCTGCTTCGCGCTGCGCCATTTCGTCGAAGCTGGCGTACGAACGCTCAGGAGCGAGTCCGTACGCGGCGCCCTGCTCGCGCGACTTCGCTGCATTCGAGGAGAATGCACCGGCCACGAGGGTGGCCATGCCATCGAGCGTGGCGGCTCGGTGGTGCACCGCTCCGATGAAGGCACCCGGTCCACCGCCCACCATGCCGAAACGGAGCGTGCGAGAGTGAGGCATGAGATGGAGGGAGGGTGCGGGTCCGTGCCGCAGGCGGCGGCGCACGTGAGTCCGGAATAACCTGAGAAGAGTAC
>JACMOE010000020.1 GCA_014378185.1 Gemmatimonadaceae bacterium
GCGAACGCGTTGTCGCGCGTGTCGGGATTGCAGCGCGACACCCTCGCGCAACTGTATCCGTCCGCGCTCGAGCAGCCCGACGCCGCCGTGCACGGCGCCTACTCGCGGGCGAGCTACCCGGCGTACTTCTCGGATACCGATTTCGCGGAACGCTTCGCACCTCCCGAGGCAGCGAGTGCCACCGGCGCTGCGGTCGCGGCACGTTTGCGGCGCGAGGGGTATGACTGGCGGGAGCAACTGCGTGCCCTTTCGACGCCCGCGCTCGTCCTGCATGGGGAACGAGACGCGCTGCCAGCGACCGTCGCCGTCGAGCTGTCGCAGCTGCTGCCGCGGGCGCGTCTCGTCCTCATTCCAAATGCTGGCCACATGCCATTCTGGGAAGCGCCACAGCGCTTCTTCAGCGAGACCCACGACTTTCCCGCGCCGGGTCCTCCAGCCCCGCCGCGAACCACATGATGACGCCCCACACCAGAAACATTTCCCGCCGCCGCGCCTGGCTCACTGGCGCACTCCTGTTCGCCCTGCTTCCGTTCACCACGTCGTCCGTCCACGCCGCCCGTGGACGCACGAGCGTGGCGAGCGGTGGTACAGTGGGGCGGCCGGTCGCGACCCTCGCCGCGGGCGGCGAGCCAATGCGGGGCGCCGTGCGGCGGGCACTCGCCCCGCGCAGCGGCGGAACGTACATCGCCGAGATGCTCGCCGATCGTGACAGCGCGCTGGCGCGCTGGCCGGAGCGCGGCAGGCCGCTCAGCGTGTGGATTCAGCCCTCGTCGGACGTGGAAGGCTGGAGCAGCGTCTACATACGCGACGTCCGCCGCGCGTTCGGCGACTGGGCCGACCTCGATCTCCCGGTGCGCTTCGCCTTTACCGCCGACTCCGTCCACGCCGACGTGCATGTCACGTTCGTGGACCATTTCGACGAGGAAATCAGCGGGCGCACGAAGTGGTCTCGTGACGACGACTGGTGGATCACGGACGCGGATATCGCCCTCGCGGTCTATCATCGTGATGGACCCAGGCTCGACGACGACGCCATGCATGCCATGTCGCTGCACGAGATCGGGCACCTCCTCGGCCTCGACCACACGCGGGATTCCACGAGCGTCATGGCGCCCCGCGTCCACGTGCGGGTCCTCTCGGCCGCGGACAAGGCAACGGTCCGCCTGCTGTATACGCTGCCGCCTGGAGGCGTCCGCTAGTTCGCCTCCGCGCCGAGTTTGCGCTCCCTGCCCTGGTTGCGGGTCTGGCGGCATTCGTCGCCGGTGTTGGCGTGCACGACGCGCGCGCCCGGGCCCGGCGCCACGCGGCGGCGGATCTCGTGAGTGACACGACGATCATGCGTGCCGGCGTGAGCCAGGGCACGGTACGCCGTGCGCTGATCCCGCAGGGCAAGGGCCAGTCCCTATCGCCAGAGGAATTGCGGCGGCGCGTCAGGAATCTCGCACTGGGCACCTACGTTGGTGACATCCTCGCGGAGCAGGACAGTGCGCTCTACACCTGGCCCGAGCATCTCGCGAACGCCATGCGGGTGTATGTGTCGCCCACGTCTTCCATTGCCGGTTTCGATGCACACTACCCGCAGATGGCGCGCGACGTGTTCGGGGAATGGGGCGATGCCGGGTTTCCCCTTCGCTTCACCTTCATCTACGATTCGTCCTCCGCCGACATCACCGTGGGGTGGGTCGAGCGATTCGGCGCGGAAGAGGGGCAGCGCATCGGTGTCACGGAACGCGTGCAGACCAGTGCGTTCGGCATCGCCAAGGCCAGCGTATCGGTTGCGAATCACGACAGTACCGGGCGCCTGCTTTCCGCGATGGCGGTGGGCGGCATCCTGCGTCACGAAATTGGTCACGCGCTCGGGCTGAACCATGCGAACGATCCCACGAGCGTGATGTACCGTGAGTCCGCGACGTCCACCATTGGCGTATCGGACCGCGCCACGTTGCGTCTGCTTTACCTCGTGCCGCCTGGATCGCTGAAGAACTAGCGCGCGCATCGTCGTACAGATCTTGCCCTCCCCGCCGCCATGAACGCACAGTTTTACGATGTTGCCATCATCGGCGGCGGACCGGCCGGCTTGTCGGCGGCCGACTGGCTTGCCCGGTTCCGGCATCGCGTCATCCTCGTCGACTCCGGCGATCCGAGAAACTGGGAGACGCGCGGCGTCAACGGGTTTCTCGGCTCACCCGGTGTGCGACCGGCCGAGTTGCGCGGCAGGGGCAGGGAGGAAGCCCGCGCTCAGGGTGTGGAACTGGTAGACGCGCTTTGCGAGCGCGTGGTGTGCCAGGACGAGGAACACTTCCAGCTCCTCCTCGGCGACGGGCGGGCGGTGGATGCACGACGTGTCCTGCTGGCGATCGGCCTGAAGGATGTCTGGCCCGATGTACCTGGCCTCGAGCGCATCTACGGCGCCAACGCGCACGTGTGTCCGGATTGCGACGGATGGCAGTGCGCAGGCAGGAAAGTGGTGGTCATGGGAAAGGGCCGCAAAGCCGTCGGCGTCGCCCTCGACCTCACCACGTGGACGGACCAGATCATCATCTGCACCAATGGTGCGCCGGCGGATCTCGACCTGCCCGAGTACATGGAGAAGCTGGACGCGCTGAACATCCCCGTGCTCGAATCACCCATCACGTGCCTGAGGCACGAGGGCGAACGGCTGCAATCCGTGGAATTCCAGGATGGCCTGCAGCTGGATGTTGACAAGATCTTCTTTGCCATCGGGCAATATCCTGCCGACGACCTGGGGGCACAGCTGGGGTGCGAGCGCGACAGTGGCGGGCACATCATCGTGAACGATCACTATCACACGTCAGTGCGAAACTGCTACGCGGCGGGCGACATCGTACCGGGCCCACAGCTCGCCATTGCGGCGGCGAGCGACGGCGCCATCGCTGCGCTCGCGATCCACAAGTCACTCGTACCCGACGGACGCAAGCTGGAGCCTCTCGACATCACCACTTGAGCGTGAGCTTCAACGTCCGGCGCTGCCGCATGACCTGTACGTCGATGGCGTGTTCGCCATTGTCTGCCGCAAGGGCAACGAGGTCGCGCACGTCCGACACGCGACGGACGGCCTGCCCCGCCACCTTCGTGATCACGTCGCCATCCTGAAGTCCGGACTGGCCAGCCGGCGAGCTTACTGGCGCACTCGTCACCAGCACGCCCGAGCCCACGCCCAGCGCCTTTCCGAGACCGTCGCTCACCGTGGAGAGTTGTGCGCCCGCCACCGCATTCTCGTAGGGGAAACCCGCCAGCGACGGCACGGTTGACGCCATGGACGACGCGACTGACCGCAAGCCGGCGCGGTTCGGCGCAGCCGGCGCCAGGGGCGAGCGCGGAAACGACGGACCGTCCGC
>JACMOE010000181.1 GCA_014378185.1 Gemmatimonadaceae bacterium
AGGGCCGCGAGCACGATCGCGACAAAAGTCAGTGTGATCAAGCGAACGGATGGTGAGGGAAGGCGCCGGCTGGCGCTGGCCGTCGTTCAGGGCGACGCAGGCGTGGACGGGTCATAGGGGAGGGTACGATCGCGGGTCTCGTCGAACAAGTACGCGGCGCGCCCGGGAGCGATGGCCAACAGGCGCGCATTTTCACGGGAGCCGCGATCGTACACGGCCCACACGGGTGCCTTCGCGAGATCCACGACGTTGCGCACGAACGCGGCATTCGCGTTGTGCGACGAGGAATACCGCACGAATACCACCGCGCGTGTATTGTGGATGGATGCGAGCTGGGCGTCGAAATGCGCGATGAATTGCCGGTCGCGCACATGCTGGGCGCGCAGCTTCAACAGCGTCACCGCGCCGGGTAGCATGAGCGCAAGCGCTCCCGCAGCGAGTGCCGCCGACCACCGTGGCGACGTCCACCCGAATGCAGGCGATGGCGCCGCGTCGCGCGGGCGCCCGATCAACGAGGCGGCCCACGCGATCCCGGCCGCGACCAGAAAGGCATACACTGGCGCCGTCTCGTAGTAGTAGAGTGCCCACTGCGGAGGCGTGCCATAGGCCAGGTACGTCACCACGAGCAACGCGCAGGTGCCCGTTGCAAAGGCCACCGCGCGACGCATTCTCGTCAGGCCGAACAGGGCGAACACGAGCAGCACGCCCCCCGACGCGCCCGACAGGTGCACGAGGAGATACCGGACGCGTTCGCGCAGGGTGGACAGCAGGGCGCCGGGCAGGTGCGTCACGTGGAATGGTCCGTAGAGGTCGTTCACCTGCATGAGCTGCGGCGTGAGCGCGCGCGTTGGCGGCGTGGCGTTCATGCCGAATCCCAGCACGTCATACGGCATGTACTGCCGTGTGTAGAGGCTCCATGGCGTGAGCCGCCAGTCACCGGTGGTACGCACGCTCCACACGAGCAGCAACGACACGACGGCACTGCCCAGCACGAACGCAAGGCCAAGGTCCTTCCAGCGCCGGTGACGCACGACGTCGTGAACGACGACGATCGCGACAGGGATCGCATACGCCACTCCAGTGAGCGGCCGCGTTATCGCAACCCATCCAGTGAAGAACGCCACGCCGAGAAGCCAATGCGTCGCGCGTGTTTCCCGCCACCGCAGCAGCGTGAACCACCCGGCAAGCCAACACACGGTGGTCGTGCCTTCCGAGAAGTAGGATGGGCCCAGGTAGAGCACCATGGGCGTGGTGAGCCAGATGACCCACGAGAGCAGCGCCACTCCACCGTTGGCCAGGCGCCGCGCGAGCACGAACAGGAGGACAGCGCTCGTGGCCTGGAGCACCAGCGGCATGAGCGGGGGCCAGCCAAGCAGCGCGCCAACCGCAAGCACGAGTGAGTGACCCGGGAAGTATTTCGCCGCAAGCATGGGCACCACGAGCACGTGCGGCTGTTCCCAGAACTCCGGCATGGGTGGTGACGCCATGGCCCAGCGACCCCGCGCAAATATCTGCGCCTGGAGCACATATGCCATTTCGTCATGCACCACGGCCACCGGACTCCACGCCGCCCACGCCAGCCACACTACGGCGAATGTCACTACAAAAACGGCGACAGGGATTCCCCGTGATGCGAGGATACCACGAACGGTGATTGAACTCACGTCGCTTGCGCCCGAGCGATGCGCGACGAGTGCCACGAGGAGGAT
>JACMOE010000182.1 GCA_014378185.1 Gemmatimonadaceae bacterium
CGGTGCCGGAGCGGCGGGGCTGTCCGCCTCGACGCTGGAAATCTCACCCATCGACAGGCCGGCCCGAAGAAAATACCACGCGCCGATCACGGTGATGGGCAAGTACGACAGGACGTGGAATCCGATGGCCCATGTTACGGCCGCATCGGGCGGTACGCCGTACAGTCCCAGGCCTTCCTTGCCGAACAGCTCGAACACACCAAAGAAGCCGGGTGCCTGCGGGGCGGCCACGCCAATCGCGATGACGCCCTGCAGAAAGAGCGCAGCGCTGTAGGGTGCCGGGATACCGACGGCCTTGAAGGCGATCCAGAACGCGAATGCGTTGCACAACCAGTGGAGCACCGTCCAGCCGAACACGGCGGCGAACCGGCTTGGCGTCCGAAGCACGCTCAATCCATTGGTGAGCGCCACCAGCGCCGCGCGGCCCCTGTCCTCGAACCTGGGCGCAATGCGGCGCGCGAGCAACTCATAGATCCCCAGCACCTTGCCCGGAAACAACACCACCGCATACATCGCCACGAGCACGGCGATCACGAAAGTCATGCCGGACACGGCAATGTTGCTCATGGTGTAGCCGAACACCTGCGCGCCGCGCGGAAACGCGGGATCGAGCATGGCGCCGAACATCAGCATCAGCAGCACCACGGCGTCAAAAAGTCGATCCACAACGAGCGAGGCAAACGCCGCGGGAAATGGCACGGCGGCCGTGGACCGCGACAGCGCGAAGGCGCGCGCGATTTCGCCGGCGCGGTAGGGCATGACATTGTTGATCATCATCCCGATGGCCGTCGGCCGCCACAGCGTGCCGAATGGCAGATTTGGCGCAATGGGATCGAGGATCGGGCGCCAACGGCGCGCCCGCAACGGAAAGATGCACGTGGCTGCCACAGCGGATAGCGCGAGCAGCGCGAGGTTGGCCTGCCGCAGCTTCACCATCACCACCGCAAACTGGATGTCCTTGAAGGCGAAATACAGCAGGACGGCGCTCAGGCCGATGCCGAGTGCACTGCGCCAACCGAATTTCATGATGTGCTCAGTCCGTGAGCGCCAGGTCGAGCAGGTCGAACAGTTCCGCCAGCGCATCGGCGTCGGGCGGTCCACCCGTTTTCCGCACGTCGTCCCTGATCTGCACACACCGCTCGACGGCGGCGCGCCCGCGATACAGCAGCACGTCGATGGGAACGGGAGGCTGCTCGGCGATGACCGTGGCAGAGGACAGCGGCGTGATGGCGAGTGCGCCGAGACTGCGGATGCCGGAATCCAGCAATTCGCCGAGTCGCGACGCAGGGGCGGTTGCCTGGCCGACCGCCGTGGTGAGCGCGGCGGCCGCGATGGCCGCCACCGCCGGTGCCACGCGCTCGTCGAACGTGGCGGGCGGGGTTGCGACGGCAGGCGAGGCGATCACTGGCGTCACGAAGGCCGCGCGTGCCGCGCGCAAGGCGGTGAGGCGCTCGCTGAAAGTCTGCGCCGTGGCGGCCTGTTGGGACAGCACGGTGGCGACCTGCTCCAGTGCGTCGAGCGCCGCCGGATCCAGGCGGCCGATGCCATCGGCGTTGGCCGTGACGAATGCGGGGATGTCCTGCTCGCCAAAGCTCGATGCGGTTTGTTGCAGGCCGCGCAGTGCCTGCCGGAACTCGCGGCGGACGCGCTCGCGCGCGAGATCGTCGTGCGCCTCGCGCGCATCCGAGATGACGCGGCGGAGATGCTCACCCTGTCCAACAGCTTCAAGGCGAAAACGCGCGGCCGGGGTGGTGGGTGGATTGCGCGCGGCGTCCACGATCGTGACGCCGCCGTCGTCGTAGTACAGGTCGGCAATGGGCACCACGCGCTCGGCGCCGGTGTCCTGCGACTGGAGCGCGTCGAGGGCGGCGGCGAATCGCGCGACGTCATCCGCGGGCGCATCGGAGCCTCCGACGCGAATGGATGACGCCACGCCGCGCAGCACGGTGGCCGCAGCGCTCAGCAGCGCGATGCGCGGCGCATCGAGCGACGTTGCACTGGCCTCCAGTGAGTGCGCAGCCTGTTCGGCTGCCTCGAGCACGTCCGCGAGCGCAGGATGATCCTTCACGCTCGCGATGCCGCGCAGGGCGCGCACGCGACGCAGCACGTTGGCGGCCGCGTCGCGATCGCCCGGCCGGGTGGCGAGCAGTTCGAGGCCTGCCCCGATGTTCGATGCCTCCGTGGCGAGGTAGCTCGACTGCCCCTGCACGCTGGGTGATGCCAGCGGGGTCGGCGACCGCACTGCGGCGAACTCGGCGAGCTCCTCGACCCGAGCGCGAGCGCGGGCGTCGTCCGTATCACTCCAGGTGCGCGCATTGCGCAGGAGCAGCTTGCACTCGTCCACCGCCGCCACGATGACCGCGCTCAGGCCGGGCCCCCACTGGAGAGCGCCTTCGCGCAAGGCTCGCGCGACGCGTTCCAACCCCCCCGCCACGTCCGCGAAGGGCAGCAGCTTTGCCATGGTCGCGCTGCCACGCAGCGCACGAGCGACGCGCTGCAGCCCGTCGGCATCGGGACCGGCCACGCCTCCGGCGTCCAGCAGCCCATCGAGCTGATCGACGTAGTCGCTGGCTTCGAGAATGAAGAAGTCGAGAAACCCGACGGGGGTGGGAACCGTCATGCCCGCTCCAGGCTGGTAGACAGGGTAATCAGGGAAGACAGATTCGAAGTTAGGGCCCGTGTCGCGCCGCGTCCATCGCGGCGCGGAGCTCGCGGATGGCGGTACCGAGTCCGACGAACACGGCGCGCGCCACCACGTGATGGCCGATATTGAGCTCCTCGATCTCCGGAATTGCGGCTACAGGGCCGACGTTTCGGGTGGTGAGACCGTGGCCAGCGTGCACCGCGAGGCCGAGCGACGCCCCCAGCACCGCGGCCTCGCGAAGTGCGTCGAGTGCGGCCGGATCACCAGGCGCATGCGCGTAGCGTCCGGTATGCAATTCCACCGAATCCGCCCCGAGGTCGCGCGAGCGGGTCACGCTGTCACGATCCGCGTCGATGAAGAGGCTGGTGCGAATGCCCGCATCGCGCAGGCGCGTGAGGCTGCGACCAAGGCGCGCCGGATCGGCCCGCACGTCCAGGCCGCCTTCCGTCGTGACTTCTTCCCGACGCTCGGGTCCCAGGGTCACCTGATTCGGACGCAGCAGCTCGGCGAGCGCGAGCACCTCGTCCGTGCCGGCGAGCTCGAGGTTGAATACGGTGGTCTCCCCTGCCGCAACCGCGACGATGTCGGCGTCCTGCATGTGGCGCCGGTCCTCGCGCAGGTGCGCGGTGATGCCGTCCGCGCC
>JACMOE010000183.1 GCA_014378185.1 Gemmatimonadaceae bacterium
AAGTGAAGGACCTGTTTTTTCGCCGCTGGCCGGGTGAGAGCAGGTCCTTCGCTGCGCTCAGGACGACAGCGTATGTCGTCCTGAACCCGCTGCTGAAGCACTACCCTCCGCACACGCTCACGAAGTCCGCGAACATCCCGTACGCTGTCGTGGTGGCGTCGGGATCGCGCGATGTGATCGTCAGGCCGCCCGGGAACGTCGCCGTCTCGAAGTGGGTCACGAGCGGGGTGCCACTCACCAGCCCCAGCACGTCGCTCGGCGCGAGTCGCTCCGGGCCGACGCGCGCGCGAATGGTGCCATCCGTGGCGCGACCTACTTTGCCAACCAGACGCCACGCGGCGCCCTCCGCGCGGGCACCACGGATCGCGTTCTCGGTCAAGTCGCCAATACCCGTGCGCTCCACGTCGTCCGGACGCAGGTCGGCGTGCAGCAGCACGTTGGCCAGGGCACACAGCTTCACCGCGGAATCCCACCCCTCCACGTCATACCCGGGATCCGCCTCGGCGATGCCCAGCGCCTGCGCGTGCGCCACGCCCTCGGCCATCGAGCCGCCACGCTCCACGGCTTCGAGCACTACGGTCGCCGTCGAAGTGAACACACCGCGCACCGCGGTGAGCCCGCTCAGCGGCAGGCAGTTCCGCACGAGCGAGAACAGAGGAGCACCATCCATCACGGCGGGTTCGAATCGGTAGGCGCGACCCGCGTCGGCGGCCAGGGCGCTGAGCGCGCGATACCCGTGCACCACTGGTCCCTTGTTGGCGGAGATCGCGTGGGCGCCGAACTGGAGCGCGGTGCGTAGGTAGGTGAGCGCCGGCTCACCTGTGTGGGGATCGAGAGCGATGGCTTCGAACACGACGTCCGGTCGTGCGGTTGACAGCCACTCGTGGATGCCCTCGCAGGCAACGCCCCCGGCGAGCTCGCCGTCGAGCCCCTGCGCATTGGCGATCCATCCCATGCGCCTCGATGCGACGCCCACGATCACAAAGGTGATGCCATGGTCCGCAGCGAGTTCCGCACGAGTCCGCTCGAGCAACGCATGCAACGCACGGCCAACGGTACCGTAGCCCAGGAGGGCGACGCGAATGTTGCCCATTGGAGGACCGTCGCTCGCGCGAACGGAAATTATGGCTTCTGCCTGCGCCTGGATTGGAGCCACGCGGCAGCTGGGGGCGAATTGTGCGCGATGGCGAGGAGCAGCGAACGTGGGGCAATCCGAAGCAGATTTGGCACGTCCATGATGACCGCTGGCGAGGGGTGAGGTGGACTGGCACGCCGACAATTGATTGATGGCGCCAGTATCGTACGCACGCGCCAGATGCGCCAGTCCGCGTCAGCGGTAAGGCCCGCTACGCGAGATACGCCCGCTACAGGGGAACGAGCCATGCGTTCCCCTGCGTTGATCATCGCGATATACTTGGCCATCGTCACCCACTTCATCCTGAGGTTGCACATGCGCGTTCACGGGTCCGTCCTCACCATCACCGCCGTCATCCTGGCTGGATGCGCTGGCAAGGCGCCAGAGCAGATGGAAAGCTCCCGCACCGTAGCCGCCGGTGGCATTTCCGTCGCCGGCTGGACGGGAAAGATCGACGCCAGCGAGGAGAAGGCGGGCCAGGTACTCTCCGGCTCGAAGCTCGTGCGTGAGGGAGCGGGACTGCGCGTGACAACCGGACCGGCCGTGGCGTACTGGAATCCGTCCAACACGGCCCGCGGCGACTATACGGTCAAGGCCACGTTCTACGAGCCGAAGTACATGTCGCTGAACAGTCACCCGCATCCCTATGGCATCGTGATCGGCGGGAACGACATGGGCACGGACCAGCAGAGCTACCTCTACTGCGCGGCGTACGGCAACGGAAACTTCATCGTCCGCGGCTTTGGGCCCGCGCCGTTCCAGGTCACCGCGCGCGGCGCGACAAATCCGGCGGTGCACAAGGCAGCGGGTCCGGGTGAGCCGGTGTCGCAGGACATCGCCGTGTCCGTGAAGGGCGACAAGGTGGAATGCGCGATCAACGGAACCGTGGTGGGGAGCTACGACAAGAGCGCGATCGTGACGGCTGGCAAGCTCAAGTCCACCGATGGTGTGTACGGTATCCGCTTCTCCCACAACACGGAAGCCACCGTGACGGGCTTCACGATGACGAAGCCGTGAGCCTTCGCGCTCACGGGATGATGGTCACCGTCTTGATGTAGTCGAGCTTCGGGAACATCCGTCGGAGATACGAGTTGCCGAGCGTCGCCAGGAGGTGATAGCTCGGCGATTCGCCGTAGCCGGAATAGATCGCATCGGCAACGACCTGGCCCTCCACCACGCGGCCGATGGGTGCAAAGCCCTGCTTGTCGAGGGTCTTGTTGTCTGCCAGGTTGACGAACAGCTGATGCGCACGCGAGTTGGGTCCCGCGGCCGCGAACACCAGCGTGCCATGCAGGTTGCTGTGGGTCACCGGGTCGTCGCCGATGGTCTTCGCATCCCACTGCTCGTTGAGGGCCTTGTCGTCGTTCGCGCCGAACTGCGCGATGAACTCCGGCACCACGCGGAAGAAGGCGTTTCCGTCGAAGAAGCCCTCGGCCACCAGGTCGTGGAATCGGTCCGCACCCTCCGGCGCCCAGGCGCGCCAGACCTGCACCACGAAGTGGCCACGTGTGGTCTCGAAGGCCACGCGGAACGAATCCGGTGCGGGCCCTGGCGGTGCCGTGCGAACGTGCGCGGGCTTGTCGCGGCATGCATTTGCCGCAACCGTGATGGCCAGGAGTCCGAGGAGCAACGAGGCGCGACGTATGACCGATGCTTGCATCTAATCCCCTGGCTGGCGCAGTGTGGTGAGCACGGAACGAATGGACGACACGGATTGATTGAACAGCG
>JACMOE010000184.1 GCA_014378185.1 Gemmatimonadaceae bacterium
CCACGCGTTGCCGGTGCCGTCCACCACGCGCCCGTGCTCGATGACCACGTCATACTGATCGGCGGGCGTCACGCGCGACGCTCCAGCCGCCGAGGTGCCCGCGCCCGCGCACCCTGCGAGCAGGCCGCCTCCCACCACGAGCACCATCGCCCATGGATGCCGATGTCGCGAAGAGACGCTCATGCGTTCACGGTGCAGTGCCATCGTTGCGCTCCGAGGGTGTGTTGGATGCGGATCGGACGGCGCGCGCGCGCCAGAGGTAATAGGCTGGCGCGCCCACGCTCCACGTTGCGCACGCCGGCGGCAAGCGTGCTCACGAGACGGCCACCACGGTGCGCTCCGGG
Organism: Gemmatimonadaceae bacterium; assembly: GCA_014378185.1. Classification (GTDB taxonomy): domain Bacteria; phylum Gemmatimonadota; class Gemmatimonadetes; order Gemmatimonadales; family Gemmatimonadaceae; genus AG11. The sequence goes on from JACMOE010000184.1 coordinate 345, forward strand.
CGCACCACCTCTCGGCGCACAGTGAGAGCATCGAGGAACTCGCGGTCGAGCGCGACGCCGAGGCCCGGATGCTCGCGGGGCACAGTCACCATTCCATCAGCGTCCATCGTCCACTCGGGCGTCACCACGTCGCGGTGCCAGTACCGTGCGCTCGGACTGAGGTCGCCGGGCAGCGAGAAGTTCGGCAGCGATGCCAGGGCCACGTTGTACGCCCGACCGATCCCGCTCTCGAGCATCCCGCCGCACCAGACCGGAATGCTGGCGCTCGCACAGAGGTCATGGATGGCCTTCGAGACCGCGAAGCCACCCACACGTCCGGGCTTGATGTTCACGATTCTCCCGCTGCCAAGCGCAATCATGTCCTCCGCGCGATCCACTCCCGTCACCGACTCGTCGAGGCAGATCGGCGTGGTCATGCGGCGTTGCAGCGTGGCGTGCCGCACGAGGTCGTCTTCCCCCAGCGGCTGCTCCAGCATGATGAGGTCGAACGCGTCGAGCGCCGCGAGGTGGTCGGCATCCTTGAGCGTGTACGCCGAGTTGGCGTCGGCCATGATGCCGATCGCCGGGCCGAGCGCCTCCCTTACCGCGCGCACGTACTCCACGTCCTGCCCCGGACGGATCTTCACCTTCACCTTCCGGTAGCCGTCGCGCACCGCCGCCTGCGCTCGCGCGACGAGCGCCGCGGAATCCTGCTGGATGCCGAGCGAGATACCGGTGGGCACCCGATCGCGCGTCCCGCCGAGGAGCCGTGACAACGGAACGCGCGCGACCTCTGCCGCCAGGCCCCAGCATCCCATCTCGAGTGCGGCCTTCGCCATGTTGTGACCCTTGATGCCCTCGTTCAGCAGCGCGTGCACACCCTCGGGTCCGTCGAGCGAGCGGCCAAGGATGCGCGGCGCCAGCCACTCCCGGATCGCCATCCACGCCGTGTCGATCGTCTCGGCGGTGTAGATCGGAAGTTGGAACGCCACGCACTCCGACCAGCAGCTCGCGCCGTCGCGGTCGGTGAGCTCCAGCAACGCTATCCGCCGCTCGTGAATCGTGCCGGAGGAGATGCGAAACGGCTCCTTCAACGCCAGGCGAATCTCGCGCAGCGTGATGGCATCGACCGTGAAGGCGGTTGCGGATGCGGTCATGCGGCGCTCGGCACGGCGGAGAGGACGTAGAAGGAACGTGACGTCACGGCGTCGCGGTGGAGTCCGGTCACGGCATAGCCGTGCGCAAGCGCCCACTGGAGGTGCGAGCGGACGCTGGCATGCCACGCGACGGCG
>JACMOE010000185.1 GCA_014378185.1 Gemmatimonadaceae bacterium
ACAACGCCCAGGCGCTTGCTCACCTGCAGGTCGGCACCGCAGATGGGCGCACGGTTCCACTGGCAAGCCTCGGCCAGATGGTGCGGGCGGAAGGAGCGTCCCGCATCGCGCGCGAGGAGAACGAGCGTCGCATCGCCATCAAGTGCTCGGTGCGCGGACGTGATGAGGGAGGGTTCGTGACGGAGGCGCAAGCGGCCGTCGCGCGCGAGGTCTCGCTGCCGCCGGGATATCGCGTCACCTGGGGCGGACAATTCGAGAACCAGCGACGCGCGACCAAGCGGCTCCTCGTGATCGTGCCGGCCAGCATCATCCTGATTTTCATCCTGCTGTTCAGCGCCTTCGGTTCAGTGCGTTACGCCGCTCTGGTGCTGGTGAACCTGCCCTTTGCGCTCATCGGCGGGGTGGCTGCGCTCTGGCTCCGGGACATCAACCTCAGCGTGTCCGCAGCGGTCGGCTTCATCGCGCTGTTCGGTATCTCGGTGCAGAACGGCGTGCTGCTCGTGTCGGAGTTCAACCGACTGCGCGAGGAAGGTCACGCGATTGCCCACGCTGTGCGGCTGGGAACGATCGACCGGCTGCGACCAGTGACCATGACGGCGCTGATGGCGGCACTGGGCCTTCTCCCAGCCGCTCTCTCGCACAGCATCGGTGCCGAGACAACGCGGCCGTTTGCCTCGGTCATCGTCGGTGGACTGATCACCTCCACGGTGCTCACGCTTCTCCTCCTGCCCATCCTCTACGTGAAGTTCCATGAAGAGCCCCATGCGGACGTCCCTGCCTGATCCACGTATTGCGCTGTCCAGCCTGATCCTGCTCGCCGCCGCCGCGTGTCGTGGACTGTCGTTTCCTGCGGGGGGGATGCGCGATCATCCAGCGGCTCTCGTGGGCCAGTGGGTCGACAGTGCGAAGAGCACGGCGGCCGATACCTCGCTCTGGTTGCTGGACGGATCCGGTAACGACGGATCGCAACACATTCGTCGCCCGTTCGACGAGCGTAGCGGAAGCACGGGCCCCTTCATTGCCACGACCGCACGGCATTTCGGCTACTGGTTCTTTCGCGGGACGCTGCAGGACACCAGCGATCGCGCCCTCTGCTTCACGAATCGCCCCGGGCGCTCCGCGCCAACATGTCGGCCCTTCGATTTCGACAGCGTGATCACGCCCGGGGGCGTGCGCCGTCGCCTGGTCGTTCGGTCTTACCAGGGCGCGCATACCATCTCGGATCGTGTGCTGCTGGAACGAATGCCATGACAGTCCGACACGTCATTCTCGTTGCCTGCGGCGTACTTCTTCCCGTCGTTCTGCAGGGACAGGCAAGCATTTCGCGCGCACCATCGGGCCTCACCATTGACGCAGCGGTGGACAGCGCACTGCGGCACAATTGGGACCTGCGCATGATGGCAGCCACCAGCGATTCAGCGCGGGCGGAGACGCGTATCGCGCGGGCGCTGCCTAATCCCACGGTGGCCGCTGTCCCCAACACGCCGTTCCAGTACACCGTCACTCTGCCGCTGGATGTCGGGCCGCAACGCACGCATCGTACAACGGCAAGTGACCTGGGAGCCCGTGCGGCCCGGTCGGACATCAGGGAGGGCACGCGGCAGGTCGTGCTGTCGATCAGACGTGCCTTCTCCGATGTGCTGCTGGCAGATGCAAGGCGGGACATCGTGTCGTCGAGGCGCGACATCATGGCGCAATTGGTCGTCGCGGATTCCGCCCGAGTGCGAGTGGGTGAACTACCTGCGCGCGCGCTGACGCGCAGCCAGGTGGAATTGCTGCGAACTGATACAGATCTGGCGCGAGCGAGGATCGAGGCGCAAAGCACGCGCCTTGCCTTGCAAGGACTGATGGGTGTGACCGAGGCCGACACCGCGCTCGTGGTGCTCGGCGACCTCGATTTCCGGGACCTGTCGTTCGAGAACGCGGCGGATGCGGGGAGCGTGCTGGCACGGCGTCCCGATGTCGAGTCCAGTCGCCTTCGGGAGTCGCAGAGCGAGGCTGCGCAGAAGTCCGCGCGATCGCTCGTGCTGCCCGTTCCACAGCTGACGTACGTGCGCCAGTTCAACGGGCCGTTTGACTCGAGTCACTACTATGCGTTCGGACTGGGGGTCGAGGTTCCCATCCTGAACCGGTATGGTGGGCAGCGCGACCGTGCGGATGCAGCACACGAGGCGGCGGGGGTGGCACGGAGGCGGCTCGAGGCGCAGGTCGCCCGCGAGCTGCAATCGACCATGGTGGAGTTTCTCGCGCAGCGCGCGCTCGTGCTTCGCTACCAATCCGGCGTGATCGACAGGATGGCGTTAGGTGTCGAGGCCGCACGGTACGCATATTCGCGCGGCGCCACATCCCTGCTCGAAGTGCTCGATGCGCTCCGGACGCAGCAGGACATCATGATCGAGTACCGCACGGCGCTTCACGATTACTGGGTGGCCGCCTACACCCTCGAGGCAGTGCGCGGCATGCCACCTCGCTGATGAACGCACCCGAACCTTGCAGTGTGGCCGCTTACATGTCTTCCAGGAGCGTGGGGTCCCAGTCCACGGCTGGAAGGCGAAGCGTGAAGATGCTTCCGCCTCCTGAGCGCGGCGCGTACGCGACCGATCCCTCCTGCACCTCGGCCAGCCGCTGCGCGATGGAGAGGCCAAGTCCGGCTGCACCGCCATCAGGCGCCTGCGACTTCGGGCGATAGAAAGCTTCGAAAATTCTCGTGCGCTCTGCCTCTGCGACACCGGGGCCGACGTCAAGGATGCG
>JACMOE010000186.1 GCA_014378185.1 Gemmatimonadaceae bacterium
CCGAATCGGCATGTCCCCTCGAGTGACGTCAGTGGCCGATGGGAGACATCTGACATCGCACCCTGCGTTTGACGTTGGGTGTGACGTCCGATGTCCCTCATCGGCTTCTGACGTCACATAAGAGGACAACCCACCATGCGCAAACCAAGGTGGCGCGGCGCCCGATATCCGACATCGGACACTGACCTCCGACGTCCGACGTCCGACCACAGACCTCCGATGCAGCTGCCGGTCTGTCAGGCCGATCGACTCTTCAACCGTCGTTGCCAGTACACGAACACGGGCCCGCCTGCCAGCAACAGCAGCACCCCGCGCAACGCATTGCCCGGGTTGGACGCGATGGAACCGAACACGACATACACTGCCGCAGCGACGAAGAGCGCGACGCTGAGTGGATAGGACGGGGCGCGATAGCCGGAATCGGTCACGCCCGTCGCCGCATCGCGCCGCCGGAAGACCACCAGCGTCAACGCGGTGGTCCCGAAGAAGATCCAGTCAGCGAATACCACCCAATCGAGCAGCTGGCCGTAGCTGCCGGTGAGGATGAGCGCACCGGCGACAACCGCCTGGAAAACGATGGCCGTGACCGGCGTGCGGAAGCGTGGATGCAGGGTCGCGAAGCTCGAAAAGAACAGTCCGTCGCGGGCCATCGCCTGATACACGCGCGGCGACACCAGGATGACGAGATTGAGAAATCCGAACGTCGACGCGGCGATCCCGGCGGCGATGAGGCGGCGCCCTCCTTCGCCCGCGATGCGCGACATCATGTCTGCCGCCGGTGCCGAACTCTGTGCCAAGCCCTCGATGCCCAGCGCGCGGATGTACGCGATATTGGCGCCGAGATACACCGCTACAACGATCAGCACGCCAAGCACGAGCGCGCGGGGCAGGGTGCGCTCGGGATCGCGCATTTCCTCCGCAACGAAGTTCGTCTGTTGCCAGCCACCGTAGGAGAAAAGCACCGGCACGAGCGCGGTGCTCATGGCCAGCAGGATGGCGCCGAACGTCGATGGCGCCGACAGCGCGACGGACGCGATGGGAGAGGGAAAAGACGGCATCACGGCGGCGGGCATGAGCATCGCCGCGAGCAGCAGCGCCCCGAGCGCACCCAGCTTGAGAACGGTGAAGATGTTCTGCGTGGCCGCACCGGGCTTCACCCCCAGGATGTTCACGGCCGACAACAACACCACCGACCCGAGCGCCAGTGGCGTCACCGCGCCAGCAGACAACCCCACGATCTTCACCGCGTAGGTGGCGAACGTCACGGCCACCGCAGCAATGGCCCCCGTCGCGATGGCGAGGAGGAGCGCCCAGCCGTACAGGAACGCCGGCAGCGGGCCGAAGGCCTCACGGAGGTACGCGTAGCCTCCGCCCACCTTCGGCCGCCGCCGACCCAGTTCCGCGAAGATGAACGCGCCAAGCAGCGCGATCACCGCGCCAAGGGACCAGGTGGCAATGGTCAACCCTGCAGATCCCGTACGCCGTGCGACGATCGACGGATTGAGGAAGATGCCCGAGCCGATGATGCCGCCCACGACGAGCATCGTCCCCGAGAACAGGCCGAGCGTGCGTGCGTAGCTGGTACTGGCGGTCTGGAGTGGGCCCGAGGACATTCAGGTCGTGTGGAAGGTGGCGTCTGGAGCGGGACAGCGGAGCCCTGGAACCAGAACGCACACCGCTCCGTAGGGTGGATATCCCCAACCGGCTGGCCAAATGCGCGCACTCAAGTTCCTGTTGCTCTCGGCCCTGTTCGTGTTCGTCGGCATCCCGTGCCTCTTCGTGCTCTTCGTCATGGGCATGGCGATGTTCGGTGTCGTGTTCGGCATCGGCATGGCGGTCGTCGGCATCATGCTCGCCGTGATCAAGATGGCACTCATGATCATCCTGCCCATTGCGCTGGTGGTGTGGCTGTTCAAGCGAGCGACGGCGTCGAATCGCGTGTACTGATAGTACGAATGTCGTCCTGCGCGTTGCTCAGGACGACGATATCATGGCTTCGCGATACCCGTATAGGTCTCCGGCCGGCGGTCCCTGAAGAATTGCCAGGTGTTGCGCACCTCGCGAATCCTGTCGAGGTCCAGGTCGGCGATCACGAGCTCGTCCTGGTCGCGCGAGCCGACGGCGAGCATCTGCCCGCGTGGATCGCAGAAATAGCTCTGCCCATAGAACTCGCCGATGTTCCACGGCGCCTCGGTGCCCACGCGATTGATTGCGCCCACGAAATACCCGTTCGCCACGGCATGCGCGGGCTGCTCCAGCTTCCAGAGATACTCCGAAAGGCCGGCCACCGTCGCTGACGGGTTGAAGAGGATTTCCGCACCG
>JACMOE010000187.1 GCA_014378185.1 Gemmatimonadaceae bacterium
GCCGGCACGCAGACGCAGTTCAGTCCGCGCATTCGCCTGAACGTATTCCCAGGCGCGGGCACCACGCTCTATGCCTACTACGACCGCCTCTTCGTCCCCACCAACGTCGAGGAGCTGCGCACCATCACCAACTCCACAATCGGCGCTGTGGCAGAGCCCACGCTCCCGGAGCGCGATCACTTCTTCGAGGGCGGTGTCGTTCACCGCTTCCCCGTGGCTGGCCTGGTGGCCAAGCTGTCCGCGTACCGCAAGCAGAGCACCCCCGGTATCGACGACGCCACCATTCCCGGCACGGCAATCGTGACCTCCGTGAATCTCGACAAGGTGTGGGTAAGCGGCGTGGAGGGCGTGCTCGAGGTGCGGCCGGACGGACCGATCTCCGGCTACGTGAACGCGGCGCTCATCCACGCGTATGGCCGCGCACCCATCACCGGGGGCTTTCTGCCCACGAATGATCCCAAGGGCTACTTCGACCTGGATCATGACCAGCGCCTGTCCCTGGTGGGCAGCGCCACCTACTCGGCGAACCAGCTCTTCGTGAGTGCCACGGCCATTTACGGGTCCGGCCTCACCAACGGTGTGACCACCGATGACATCCCGGGCTCGCACTTCGGCACGCAACTCACGGACTTCAACAAGCAGTTCAAGGTGGATCCCAGCACCATCGTCAACGCCAGTGCGGGATACACCATTCTCGCTGGCCGGACGATCATCCGCCCGCAGGTCTACGTGGACAACCTGTTCGGCCGGCACTACCTGCTGAAGGGCACGTTCTTCAGCGGTGCGTCGGTGGGGCGCCCACGGAGTGTGCAGTTCCGCATCAACGTGGGCGTGTAGCGCTGGACGCGGCGCACTGCCGCGCGAAGCCCAATGCCTCGCTCGGCAGCGGCTTGCCTCGCAGACGACGATATTGAGCGCATGCGACGCGTCGTGGTGATCGGTGCAGGGGCGGCAGGCACGATGGCGGCAATCTTTGCCGCCACTGCCGGCGCGGAGACCATGCTGCTCGAGCGCACCCGCGACGGTGGCCGCAAGATCCTCATCAGCGGCGGCGGCCGCTGCAACGTGCTCCCCTCGGGGCTCGACGAAGGTCGCTTCATCACCGATTCCTCACCCAACACGCTCAGGAAGCTGGTGCGTAGCTGGCCGCTCGCGGAGCAGAAGTCGTTCTTCGAGCAGGAGGTGGGCATCCCGCTCGTCGAGGAAAGCGAGTCGCGAAAGATGTTTCCCGCGTCGCACAAGGCGCGCGACGTGCGCGACGGCCTGCTCACACTCGCGCGCCAGCGCGGCGCGTCCATCTTCTTCGACACGCAGGTCGCGGACGTGGTGCAGCGCGGCGCCGGATGGACGGTAGCGTGCAACGGCGGTGCGACGTTCGATGCCGACGCCGTCATTCTTGCGACGGGCGGCCTGTCCGTGCCGATGACCGGCAGTGACGGGACCGGGCTCAGGTTGCTCGAGCGACTCGGCCACACCATGCATCCCACGTACGCGGCGCTCACCCCGCTCGTCGCCATGCCCGCGCCGTATGCGAGCCTCTCCGGCGTCTCACTCACCGTAACCCTCACCGCGACAAGCGGCGCGCGATCGGCAACGGCAAGCGGGGGATTTCTCTTCACGCACATCGGCTACAGCGGACCGTCGGTGCTCGATGTGTCGCACGTTGCCGTTCGGTCGCGTGTCGAGCGAGACGCGCCGCCCGCGCGCGTCGCCGTGCAATGGACCCCGCTCGGCGACGACGAGTGGATCGAGCGCCTCAAGCCTCGCGGCGCGCGCACCGTGCTCGGTGCCGTGCGCGCGGAGTTGCCGGACCGGCTCGTGGCGGCGCTCATGGCGACGGCGAACGTCGCAGCGGATCGCGTGTTGTCGGAACTCACGCGCGACGAGCGACAACGACTGGTGACGACGCTCGTGCGCGGTGACTTGCCATGGACGACGGACGAGGGATACAAGAAGGCCGAGGTGACCGGAGGCGGGCTGAGTCTGGCGGAGATCGATCCGCGCACCATGGCGAGCCGCCGCTGTGCGGGCCTGCATGTGTGCGGCGAGGTCCTTGACGCCTTTGGCCCCATTGGCGGCTACAACTTTCTGTGGGCCTGGGCAACAGGCCGCGCGGCCGGCCTCGGTGCCGCGAAGGAGACATGACGATGCTCGCGCTCGACAGCCCCCGATGGCAGGAACTCGCGCAAGCACACGGGAGCGCCGAGGACATTCCGCGTTTGCTCGAGGCGCTTCAGGGGCTCGCCACGACGGAGGATGCGCGCGTGCGGGCGGAGCTCTGGTATGGCGTCTGGGCCACGCTCTGTCCGGACGGGCGACTGTATGATGCCGCGTACGCCGCCGTGCCCCATCTCCTGGCGATGACCCGCGAGCTGGATGCCGCCGA
>JACMOE010000188.1 GCA_014378185.1 Gemmatimonadaceae bacterium
GCTGCAAGGAGGAGGGGTGTGCCGCTGTGCTCCTGAAGCCCGTGCCGGCGCGTGACCTGCTGCGTCAGGCGCGCGAATGGCTGGGCAATCCTCCCTCCTGACCATTCTCTGCGGTTGACCGGTCCACTGTTCAACCGAATACAGATAACGGATGACCTGCTGGTTCCGGCTGTCTAGAGGTGGCGCAGTCAGCTCGTCTGTCGCTCGGTCCGCCTCACAAGCGTTGACGCAATGCGGCAGGCGTAATCGTCTGCATGTACGTTGCCATCACCGTGAAGTAGTCGAACATCATCAGCACGCCGACCAGGATGAGTAGCGCACCACTCACCTGCGACACGCGGGCGAGGTGCGGGCGCAGCCGCGTGACGGTCTCCAGGAACCGCTCCACCGCGACAGCCGCCAGCAGGAAGGGCAACGCCAGCCCCAACGAATACGCGAGCAGCAAGGGTAGCCCGCGCGAGAGGTCGGCTGTCGCGGCAGTGTACGTGAGAATGGCGCCGAGGATGGGGCCGAGGCACGGCGTCCAGCCCGCGCCAAACGCAATGCCCACGAGCAGGCTGCCAAGGTATCCAACCGGCTTGCTGGCCAGGTGCACACGTCGCTCGCGATCGAATGCCGCGACGCGAACGATGCCCAGCAGGTACAGGCCGAACAGGATGACCAGCGCGCCGCCCAGGCGCGTGATCCACACCCGATAGTGCAGCAGCAGGCGTCCCAGCACCGTCGCCGACGCGCCGAGCGCGACGAAGATGAGCGTGAAGCCGCAGACGAAGAGCAGCGCGTGCACGAGTGCCGCACGCCGCGCCCGCGTGAGGTCGTCGAACCCCACTCCGGTAACGAACGTGAGGTAGCTCGGAATGAGCGGCAACACGCACGGCGAGAGAAAGCTCAGCAGCCCGGCACTGAAGGCGAGTGCGAGACCCAGTGATGCTGGTTCAGCCACGGTGCGGATGGGAGTGGTGCGTGTGCAGCGCGGGGTGCATGGAACAGGCACTGGTCCGGTTGGTACCTTGATGGGCGCGGCGCTGGCCGCTCCACCTCCGCCTCCGCGAAATGTATCGCCGCGCCTCGGTCGTTGCCCGTACATTCGCCCTGCTCGTGATCGCGACGCTCGCCTGGGCGGGTGTAGCACGTGCCCAGGGCGCCACGGTGAGCGGCACCATTGACGGATCGGTGGTGGACAGCGCGACCCGGGCCCTGAAGTCGGGCGTTGCGATCACGCTGACTGGAACCGGCCGCGGTGTGCTCAGCGACGACGCCGGCCATTTTTCCCTGACCGACGTTCCCGCGGGCACATACACCATCCGCACGCGGCAGATCGGCACGCGCGCCGCTGAACGCGTGGTGGCGGTACGAGCGGGATTGACGACAACCGTGCTGCTGGTCATCGCCGACGCACCGGTAACGCTCTCGGCCGTGCGTGCGCGCGCCACATCACCCGAGCGCGACCGCTTCGAATTGAGCCCCAGCATCGGGGCCATCTCGCTCACGGCGAACAACGCGAAGAACGTCCCGTCGTTCGGCGAGCCCGACGTGCTCCGCGCAGTGCAGTTGCTGCCAGGTGTGAACGCGCGCAACGATTTCTCGTCCGGGTTCAACGTGCGCGGCGGCGAGTCGGACCAGAACCTCATCCTGCTGGACGGATACCCCATCTACAATCCGTTCCACCTGGGTGGGCTGTTCAGCACCTTTCTCGACGAAACCGTTGGCTCCATCGACTTGCTCACGGGCGGCTTCGGCGCGTCGCACGGCGGCCGCCTCTCCAGTGTACTGGACGTCACCTCGGCGGAACCACAGCGTGGCGGCGTGCACGGCGTGGCCACGGTGTCCGTCATTTCCTCGAGCCTCACGCTCGGCAGCGCGAGCGCAGATGGACGCTCCGGCTGGACGCTGTCCGGTCGCCGCACTTACGCGGACAAGCTGGTGTCCGCGCTGAGCGACCGCAGTTTTCCCTACCACTTTTCCGACGCGCAGTTTCACGGAGTGCGCGCGATCGGCAGCGGAAACCTGCGCCTCGAGGTGACGGCGTATTCGGGCGCGGACGTGTTGAACGGTGATTTCGCCACCTTCGGCGACTCGGCATCGGCCGGGGGCGGTGGCGGCAAGTTCGTGTTCGACTGGAAGAACCAGGTGATGGGCACCACGCTGCGCGACGTGTGGCGCGACAGCGTGCGATTGCCGCTGCTCGGCCTCGCGGACAGCATCGGCACTGAACAGCACCTGTCGTTCACGCGCTTCGTCACGGGCCTGGACCTGGGCCAGGGCGCATTCACGCTTTCCAACAGCGTGAACGAGTTGCGCGTCGCCGGTGACGTGCACTGGCACCGCGGCGCGCACGAGCGGCGCCTTGGGTACGAGGCGTCAGGATATGGCATTCGGTACGACGTGGCGTCCACCGTCACATCCGCCAATCTGTTCTCGCTGTCGCAGCATCCCACTGCGAGCGCGCTGTACTACCAGGAGCAGTGGAAGCCGACGCAGAAGCTGATTGCCCAGGCGGGGCTGCGTGCCGAGCATCTCACTGGGCGAGGGTGGAGTGGTCTCGAGCCGCGTGTGTCCGTCAAGTACTTCGTGACACCGGATCTCGCGCTCACGGCGGCCGTGGGCCAGTACGCCCAGTGGCTGCACTCACTCAACCGGGAAGACATTCCCGTGCGCATCTTCGACTTCTGGGTCGTGAGCGATCCGTACATTCCCGTTTCCACGGCTCGGCACTATGTGCTGGGCATGGAGCAGTGGCTCGGCCCGTTGCGCTTTGCGCGTGTGGAAGGGTGGGTGAAGCAGTACGATCATCTGCTCGAGCAGAATACCGCCGACGATCCCGCCGTTCGCGGCGACGAGTTTCTCGAGTCGCGCGGTACGTCGTATGGCTTCGACCTGCTGCTCCGGCAGCTCGACATCGGGCCATTCGGCGGGTGGCTCGCGTACACGTATGGCGTGAGCTCACGCGCCAGGGACAGCGTGTCGTACTGGCCCGGTCACGACCGTCGGCACAACCTGAACGTGGTGGGTACGTGGAAGGCCGGCGCGCATTACACATTTTCCGCGCGGGTCGGGCTGGCGAGTGGGACGCCATATACGGACATCGTGGGCCAGCTCGTGCGACGCACGTACAATCCGCGCACTCACGCGTTCGACAACAGGGATCGCGGCGAGTTGGAGCCGGTGGGCGGGCAACGCAATGGGGAGCGTTACCCGCTGTTCCAGCGGCTCGATCTGGGCGTGTCGCGCAGCGGCGAGTGGCGTGGCCTGCGCCTGATGCCGTACCTGAGCATCGTGAATGCGTACAACGCGCACAATGTGTTCATCTACACCTTCGACTATACGACCAATCCGCCCACGCGTGAGGCAGCGTCACAGTTCCCCTTCCTGCCCAGCCTCGGGCTCACGGTGACATTCTGATGCGCCGATTCCTCTCGCTGGGCGTGTGCGCGCTGATTGGCGGCGGCGCATGCACGTTCGACCAGCAGTCGATTGCCGTTGTGCCCACGCAGGTGGTGGTGCATGCGGTGCTCGATCCTGGAGCGGCGCAGCAGGAGGTGCTCGTCGAGCGCACACTCAGCGGGACGGTGCGGATCGCCGACAGCGTGCGCTTCGATGCGCTCGATCCCGTCAATACGGGCGGAGGCGTGCCCGTCGCGAAGGCGCAGGTGAGCATTACCGGGCCCGATGGCGTGTTGAGCGGCGCAGAGATCGTCTACACTGATCATCCGGTCACGTATGGCGCTGGACGGTACATCATCAAGACGAATCCACTCGGCGTCCGCATCCGACCCGGCGCGCGGTATACGCTCACCGTTCGCACGCCGGAGGGCGCGGTGGTCACCGGCACGACCGTGGTGCCGTACGCGCTGCCATTCTCGCAAGCGATCGGGGCACCATTGCTGGCATTCAACCGGGATCGGGACACGCTCGCGGTGTCGTGGAGTCCGGTACCACTCGCCCGCTCGTACGGCGTGCGGACGGAATCGCCCTTTGGCCCGAACTATATCTACACCAACGAGACACATGTACAGTTCGCCGGCGACATCCGCAACGTCTTCGCGTCCGATCTCCAGCGGCTGTTCATTCCCGGTTTCCGACAGACCTACACCGTTTTCGCAATCGACACGAACTACTTCGATTACTATCGCTCGCGCAACGACCCGTTCACCGGCTCGGGGATCATCAATCGGCTGCAGGGGGGCATCGGGCTGTTCGGCGCGAGCGTGGTAATCGGGGCGCGCACGCTCGACGTGACGCAGCAGCCGGTGGATCCCTCGCTGGAGGGTGACTACGAGGTGGAGCAGGCGCCGCCGATGGCGAAGCCGTACGTGGACGTGTTGCGGTTGTACGTGGAGACTCCGGGCACCGCCTTCGCGTCGCTGAGCGGCTGGTACGCCCGTGACCGCAAGCTCACCGCACGCGACGGCATTGCGGGCACGCGCGACGGCGCGCGCATCGAGCTCAAGTTCCTGGTCAACCAGGACTCGCGGCAGCGACTGGCGACATTCGTTGGCACGCAGGTGGCCGATTCACTGGTGGGCGCATACGTCAACCCCGCAGTGACCGGTCGCGTGGTGTTCAGGCGGCGGGCCGCGCCGTAGGGAGCGACGCGCGGAATTCGTCGCCGGAGAGTCGCAGTACCTCGTCCTCGTCGCCGGATCGTCGCTGCACTCCGCGCACCACGGCATCCACGGTCAGCAGGGGTGCGTCGGCCTCCTCGGTAACCGAGACTTCCCATTTGCCGCGATCGAGCCCCTTGAGGGTGTAGCGGTAGCGCGCGCTGTAGATGGTGTAGCGCGACACGGGCCGGTGCGTGGAGGGGCCGTCGTCTACCGGAACGGTGGCTTCGGCCGGCACGAGCTCGTCCGCATACGGCGAGGGTTCGCCACTCAACTCGTCGGCGGCGGACGCCGCCTCCTCGGCCAGCTGGTCGTGCACCGCAACAGCCGCACCGCTTTCCACCGCTGCGGCCCCGGCCACCGCGGCCGGCGGCACGTAGCCGCCATCCACGTCGAGCGAGATGCTGGGCCCCAGCTCGCGTTCCAACGCCACCACCCCGATACCACTTTCCATGCCGCCCTGGCGGATGGCGGCGAACAGGTGCACCTCGATGACGCGCTCCGCCGGAATCTGCTTGGCCATCGCGGCGAGGAAGCGCATGCGCGTCTCGTCGCTCATGCAGTCGCCGGCGTGCCGCGCTGGTCCAGCTCGCGCTCGACGTACAGCCGGAGGATGTGCATGAAGTCCTGCGCGTTGGTCACCACGCCGAACGCCTGATGGGTGCCGCGGTCCTTCAGCTTGCTCACGACGAACTCCAGGGAATCGACGCAGATGGTGGACAGCTCGCGCAGCGAGCCGTCCGGCTCCGTGACGAACGCCGGCAGCATGTTGCCCGTGGCAATGGCGTGCAGCGCCGTCGCGATGAGGATGGCCATGGTCGCCTTGATGGCATGCACGCGCATGGCATCCTGCGCGGCCAACGCATCCGTGATGACGTCCGGGAGGGGACCATCGTCGCGGATGGACCCGGTGAGCACGAAGGGCACCTGCTTCGTGACGCACGCATGCATGATGCCGCCGGTGATGGTGCCGTTGTCCACCGCCGCCTTGATGGAGCCCGCCGCGCGCACCTTGTTGATGGCGCGCATGTGCAGTCCGTGGCCGCCCGTGGTACTCTCGCCCTGCCCCGTCATGCCGAGTGTAGTGCCGAAGATCGCGGCCTCGATGTCGTGCACGGCCACGGCGTTGCCGGCCAGCAGCGCACCGACGAACCCGTTCTGTATGAACCAGACCATGTCGCTGCGCGCGCGCGAGTGCACCAGCGCGGGACCCGTGACCCACACCGGATAGCCGCCACGATCGCGTTCGTCGATCAGCAAGCGGGCCATGAGCGAATAGTCGATGGGCTTTTCGCGCGATACTTCGCTGGCCATGAACTTGAACTCACCGTCCTCGCCTTCGCCAAGAAACCCCGCGACATCGACGTAAATGCCCTCGCGGCCGTTCTCGGCCTCACCCACCGCAACGCGGTCGGCCTTTCGCACGCGGCGGCCCTCACGCACCCACAGCACGCCGGCCGAGTCGAGCACGAGCACGGAGTCCATGCGTGGCTCGCGCGGCATCCGCCAGGTGCCGTTCACGCGCACGTACGTTGGCAGGTTGGTGGTGGAGAAAAATCCGTCGGGAAGCACGCCGTCGGCGGGCGCGGCGACGAACGTCGCGTCCGGAAAGTCGGGGAACGGCGCCTTGGCGAAGTCGGGCTGGGGGAAGGAAGTCACGGATGTAAGATCATTGGCGCGGCATGGCCAGACAAGCTACAGGAGCGCCACGGGATCCCGGTCGAGCGTCAGCCGCAAGCCGAACTGCTTCGGCACCTCGAACCGCTCCACCAGGTACCGGCCCACCCTGCCCAGGTCCTGCGCGCGATCGGCCTTGATGAGCACATGCCACCGCCAGCGGTTCTTCACGCGTTCCACCGGGCATGGAGCGGGGCCGATCACGCTCACGCCGGGCGCCGGACGCGCCGCCAGCAACTTGTGCAGCCACGCCGCCGCACCCGTTGCCAGCCGCGCGGTGGCGTCCTCCTGGGTGCCGCTCACCACCACGTTGGCGATGCGCACATACGGGGGATACGCCGGATGCTTGCGACCCGCGAGCTCCTCGTGCACAAAGCGGTGATAATCGTGCGTCACCGCGCACTGCACCGCGTGATGCGACGGCGCACGGGTCTGGATGAATACCTCGCCCCCCTTCGAACCGCGACCCGCACGACCCGCCACCTGGCTCAGGAGCTGGAAGCAGCGCTCGCTCGCGCGAAAGTCCGGCAGGTTGATTCCCACGTCGGCATCGATCACTCCCACCAGCGTGACGTTCGGAAAGTCCAGTCCCTTCGCGATCATCTGCGTGCCGAGCAGGATGTCCACCTCGCCGGCACCGACGCGATCCAGGATTTCCGTGTGCGCCCACTTGCCGCTGGTGGTGTCCACGTCCATGCGCGCAATGCGCGCACTCGGATAGCGCTCGCTGAGCATCCGCTCCACCTGCTGCGTGCCCAACCCTCGCTGGCGCAACCGTGATCCCCCGCAGCGCGTGCAGGTGACGTGCAACGGTTCCGCATGCTGGCAGTAGTGACACACCAGCCGCTCGGGCGTGCGGTGATGCGTGAGGCTGATGCTGCAGTTGGGACAGACGGCCACGTCGCCGCAGGTGCCGCACTGCACGAACGCAGAGTAGCCGCGTCGGTTCAGCAGGAGGATACTCTGCTCGCGCTTCGAGAGCCGGTCGCGCAGCGCCACATCGAGTGGCCGGCTGATCGCCATCGCGAACGCGGCATCGGCGTCTGGCGTGTCCGTGGGCTTCGCCTTCGGCTTGTCAGCGCGCAGATCCACCACGTGCACGTGTGGCAGCCGCGCACCGCCGGCGCCATCGGGCAGCGTGAGCAGCTCGTACTTGCCGGACGCCGCATTGCTCCAGCTCTCCAGGCTGGGCGTGGCACTGCCCAGCACGACGACGGCGCCCTCCGCGCGCGCGCGCACGATGGCGACTTCGCGCGCGTGGTAGCGTGGTGCCTCGCCCTGCTTGTAGCTGCCCTCGTGCTCCTCGTCCACGATGATGGCGCCCAGGTCGCGGAGCGGTGCGAAGATGGCCGATCGCGCACCCACCGCGATGCGCTTTTCGCCGCGACGCAGCGCGAGCCACGCGTCATATCGCTCGCCGTCCGACAGCGCGCTGTGGAGCACGGCAATGCGGTCGCCGAATACGGCGCGAAAGCGATCCACCGTCTGCGGAGTGAGCGCGATTTCCGGCACGAGGACGATAGCCGTCTTCCCCTCGTCGATCACCACGCGCCGCAGCAGTTCCAGGTACACCAGTGTCTTGCCACTGCCCGTGATGCCATGCAGCAGCGCGACATGGCCGGGCGCGGCGATCGCGAGTCGGTCGATCGCGACGCGCTGCGGCCCGGTGGGAGTGTGCGAGTCCGGCGTGCGGCGCGCGCGCGTGAGGAACGGATCGCGCTCCACCGTCTCGTAGTCGAGCGCCACCAGTTGGCGCGACACCAGGCCCTTCAGGACCGACGCTGAAAAGGCGAGCTTCTCATTCAGCAGCTCCACTGCCGCCCGTCCGCCCATCGCCTCGATGAGCTCATACAGCGCGCGCTGCTGAGGCGCGCGCGCGAAAATCTCGTCACGCTGGAGCAGCGACGTGAGCTCCACCACGATCTCGGCCACGCGCCGCGTCTTGCGAACGGGCACCGGCACGGTTGCACCCGTGAGCGCCGCGGGCAGTGCCGTGCGCAACGCCACGCCGAGCGGCACGACGTAATATTCGGCGATCCATTGGCAGAGCGCGAGCATGGATTGGTCCATGACCGGCGCGTCATCCGGCGCGGACACGATGTCCTTCACCTTCATGCCTTCGCGCGGGTCGGCCGCACCGATCACGATGCCCAGTTCCTGCCGGTTGCGGAACGGCACCACGACGCGGGAGCCCGCAACCACGCTGCCCGTCATGCCGATGGGCACGCGGTAGCTGAAGGTGCGGAAGAGCGGGAGGGCGAGGGCCACTTCAATGAAGGACATCGCCTGAAAGTTAGCGGAGCGTTACTCCCAGTCCGGCGCCACTCGGCATCTCGATCCGGCCACCCTCGATGGTGGCGCCAAGATACGGGTCGTTCGCGACCAGGGCTGCGCCGTCGTAATCCGCGCAGTCGAGCAGCGGCGCAAAGTGCGCCGCGGCTGTGATGCCCAGTGAGCTCTCGATCATGCAGCCTGCCATCACCAGCATGTCATGCGCGCGCGCGGTGGCCACCATGCGCAACGCTTCACGCAGGCCGCCGCACTTGGCCAGCTTGATGTTGATGCCGTCCACCACGCCGGCCAGCTTCGGGATGTCGCCTGATACGATGCAGCTCTCGTCGGCAATGATCGGCAGCGCCGACCGCTCGCGCACGAAGCGCAAGCCCTCCAGGTCACCGGGCGGCAGTGGCTGCTCGACGAACTCCACCCCCAGCTCCTGGAGCAGCGGGATGATCCGCAGCGCGGACTTGGGAGTCCAGCCAGCGTTCGCATCCACGCGCAATACCTTCGCGGGGGCGAGTTCGCGCACCACGCGCACGATGCGCTCGTCCCAACTGCTGCCCAGTTTGAGCTTGAGCACGGGGTACTGCGCGGCAAGGGCGACGCGCGCGCGCAGCGTCTCCTCGTCGGGCGCGATGCCGATGGTGAAGCTGCTCGCCGGCGAGGCAGCCGGATCCAGCCCCCACAGCCTGTAGACCGGCACGCCTAGCCGCTTGCCCGCGAGGTCGTGCAGTGCCGCGCTCACGCCGGCGCGGGCCGCACCGTTGAAGCGAATGGCGCGCGCAAGCGCGTGCTCCATCGCCTCGAGCGACCAACCGTCCATCCCCTCGATGGCAGCCGCAAGCAGCGGGAGCACCTGCACCACGGTGTCGGCCGTCTCGCCATAGAACTTGCTCGGCGCCGCCTCGCCCCATCCCCAGGCGCCGTCACGGTCCGTGACCGTGATGCGCACCACGCGGTACTCGCTGTCGCCGCCGCGAGCGATGACGAACGGATTCTTCGTGCGGAGCGCAACGATTTCGTGTGTGAGCTTCATGCGCGTTCGGAGGGAACAGGGCGACGGGCCAGCGACGCGAGTCGCCGCGGCGCGTCCGCCTCGTCACAGCTCGCCAGGTAGGCGAGAAGCGCGTCGGCAAGGGCGTCGCCGCGCGGGTACCGGTCATCCGCGGACTTCTCGAGGCACTGCATCACCACGGCAACCAGCGCCTGCGGCAGCCGCGAATCCACTTCAGTGAGGTCAACCGGCTTCTCGTGCACGTGCTTGTAGCCCACCGAAAAAGCATCCGCACCATCGAACGGCGGAAAGCCCACGAGTCCTTCGTACATCACCACGCCGAGCGCGTAGAGGTCGCTCCGTCCGTCAACGAGCTTGCCCATCGCCTGTTCGGGGCTCATGTAGTGCGGTGTCCCCATCGCGCGCCCGCTGGCCGTGAGCCGGCCGTGAAAGCGCGCGGTCGCGATGCCGAAATCCGTGATGAGCGCATTGCCGTCCTCGTCGAAAAGGATGTTGTCCGGCTTCACGTCGCGATGCACGACGCCCCGCCGGTGGGCGTGATCCAGACCCACCGCTACCTGCGCCGCCGCAGCGGCGAGCACCACCGGCGACATCGCGCGATCCTTCTGCACCCTGTCCGCAAGGGATCCGCCGCCAAGATACGGCATGACGATGTACACTGTTTCGCCCGAGCGGCCGAAATCGAGCAGCGGGCAGATGAACGGATGCACGAGCTGCGCGGCGGCTTCGGCCTCGCGCCGGAACCGCTCCGCCATCTCCGCATCGCGTGCCAGGTGCGCATGCAGCACTTTCACCACCACGTCGCGGCCCAGCGGCATCTGCTCGGCACGATACACGGTGGCCATGCCGCCCCCGCCCAACCGCTTCATGATGCGATAGCGGCTGCCGGTCGCTCGGCGTAGCGCGCTGATCTCGTCGACAGGTTTTTCGAGCGGCGTGCCGGCCACGGCCGGCAGCAACTCGGTGCACCGGCTGCACGCCGCGGCGTGCGCGCGGTTCCACGTTCCACAATCGGGACAGAACACGCTCAGGCCCCAAGCTGCATCTGCACGAAGTCGAACGGCGGCCACGGCCCCGACAAGTCCACGCGCACACCGACCGCGAGCCGGGATTGGGCATTCACCTCGTCCACGAACTGCTTCCAGAGCTCCTGCTCCACGAGAAACGCCGCGCTCAACACCGCACCCGGCGTGCGTTCGGCGCGCAGGGGCAGTGTCGCAACCGCCGCCCGACGCAGCACGCGGAGCACCTCCGCGCCAATGGCATCCGCATCGAGGTCCGCTGCCTTCGCATCGCCGGCCCCCACGCGGGAGATATGCACGCGCGCGGCAATCCGGTTGTCCACGAAGCTGAGGGCCTCCGTCAGTGCGCCATAATGCAGCTCGAGCCAGCGCTGCACCGTCCCGGGCGACCGGAACACCACGCCGGCAGGCGCGGGCAACACGGGACCGTTCGCGACATACGCGCTGACCACGCTGTTCAGCCGCGCGATTGCCGCTTCGTCGAGCTCCGGAGCGCGATACTCGGCTACCCCGCAGATGGCCGCAAGGTCGCGGACGACAATCGTCTCGACGTCTGCAACCGTGACATGCGCCAGGTGCGCGTCGTTCACGGTCACGCCGAACAGGTTCAAGGCCACACGTCAGCTCCGCTCGCGGTTGGCCGGAAGATACGAAGCCCCGCGCATCGCGGACAGTCGGCGGCTTCCGGCCCGCGTACGCTGCGCATGCTAGAGGAGCGCCCGCATATGGCGCACGCATGCCACGCCCAGGCGGTCGGGCGCATACCCGCCTTCCAGCGCGCTCACGAGCCGTCCGCCGCACCACTGGTCCGCGCGCGACACCAGCTCGAGCGTCAGACGGTCGAAATCAGGAAGCTCGAGCGTGAAGTTGCCGAGCGGATCCCCCGCCATGGAGTCGAATCCCGCCGAGAGCAGCACGATGTCCGGCGTGAACGCCTGCGTCGCCGCATCCACGGCCCCGAGCAACGCATCCACGTAGTCCTGCGGGGGCAAGCCTCCGGCACGCGGCACATTCCACACGTTGCCATGCGGCCCGCGGTCGTCCGCGGCTCCCGTACCCGGGTACCAGGGCCACTGGTGCATCGACACAAAATGGATGTCGCCCGTCTGCTCCACGAGCGCCTGGGTTCCATTGCCGTGATGAACGTCCCAATCGACGATCAGCACACGCTCGGCACCGTGGCGGGCGCGAGCATAGTGCGCCCCGATCGCCACATTACCGAACAGGCAGAAGGCCATCGCACTCGCGCGGAGTGCGTGATGACCCGGCGGACGAACGGCGCAGAAGCTCCGCCGCGGACCCTCACCGAACGCGAGGTCGATCCCGTCCAGCACGGCACCCGTGCCGGCGGTGGCCGCGAGCCACGAGCCGGGACTCGCCACGGTGTCGGCATCGAGCCGACCTCCACCCGAGGCGACAACGGACTCCACCGACTCCACGTACGCGCGATCATGCGCAAGCACGAGCTCATCGACCGTGGCGTGACGCGACTCGCGATGATCGAGCTGATGGTATAGCTCCATGTCGTAGCGCAGTGCGCGCGGAATGGCACGGAGGCGACCCACGTGCTCGGGATGCCCCCACCCGGTGTCGTGGCCGCCGCAGTCGGCGCTGGAGATGTAGGCGACAGAATTCATGATGCTCCACGAAAGCGACGCGACGCCGTCTCGGCAAGGAGACAGCCGGCGATGAGCACGAGCAGAAGTACTGGCAGCGACTCGCGACCAGACCGAGCCTCCGCGGTGACAGATGGCGAAGGCTTGCCAAGCGCGTCCACGAGTGATGCGAGCGGCGCGGCATCGGTTCCCGCGGACTGCACGTCCGCGCGTTCCCGCGCCACGGACCCGGCCGCGGCTGACCACCAGCGCCGGTGCGCCTGCAGGCCGCTCGCACCACCGAGCATGCGCCAACGCCAGCTTTCATCGTAGCCCACCGCCAGCACTCGGCCCATGCCGGCACGACGCGCGAGAAGAGCCACTCCCGCCGGCTGACGGTCCAGGATGAGGGCATCCGTACGCGTGAGGACCAATGGGCGCAGCGGCAGGTCTCGCGGCCGAACGGAATCGCCAGCCAGGAGAATGCGACCTGGCAACCGAGTGCCCGCCCGTCCGGGTGCGAGTGTGCGAATGGACTCCAGCCCCAGTGCCTCGCCGCTTGCGACGAGGCCGCCACCCTGCCCCACGAAACGCGCGATTGCCGGTCCGAACGTCGTGGCTGACGAGTCGAGCGCGATGACCACATCATACCGCGCCGTGTCGAGCGGAAGCACGCCGTCGTCTCGCACCGACACGCTGGGCGCGATGGGCACGCTGGCACGCACGGTCCATCTCGCCTCGGCCAGCGCAGACATCACGAACTTGCCCTCCC
>JACMOE010000021.1 GCA_014378185.1 Gemmatimonadaceae bacterium
AGTAGGGTAGCCACGCTGCCGCGAGTGCGGTCGTTCCGTCTGCCCGCCAATGGCGAAGCGTGGCTCGAGTTCGTGCCCGAGTGTTCTACTGCGATGCCCGATGCCGCAACGGCACGAGGCGCAGGCGGCGCGGCGCCCAGTGATTCGTCAATCCGTTCATCACGGCGACAGTTCGGCAATTCGCTCGTGGTGCGGAACCTTGCCACGGGTGCCGACGAACGCATCGCAGATGTGCAGACCTTCTTCTTCGACGACAGCGCCAGAGTGCTCGCCTACACGGTGATGTCCAGGACGCCCGGCCGCGACGGCGCATACATCCGCAATCTGTCGACTGGTACAACCACCGCACTGCTCACTGGCACAGGTGACTACAAGGGCCTCGTACTCGACAAGGCGTCGTCGCAGGCCGCGTTTCTCACCAACCGCGACGAGTTCGGCACGCCGAAGGCGACGTACTCGCTCTACTACGCGTCACTGAAGACGTCGGGCGGCGCCTCGGCCGCAGTTACGCCAGGCGCGGTGCCGACCGGCATGCGCGTCTCCGATAACGCGAGTGTCGCCTTCACGAAGAACGGCAACGCCATCATGTTCGGCGTGGCGCCGATCCTCGCGGATTCCGTTCCGTCCGATTCTCTCGCGGGCAAGGCAGTATTCGATCTGTGGCACTACAAGGACGCGCAACTCCAGCCCACACAGCGGCTCAACGCCGGCCGCGACCGCACACGGTCGCACCAGAGCCTCTGGTTCATCGCGCAGAAGAAGCTCGTGACGCTTGCCGTCGATTCCCTGCCTACTGTATCCGTCGGCGCCGATGGCAAGGTGGTGCTGGGCACCTCGCGCGAGCGCTACAACATCGAGAGCATGTGGGGCGACGGGGCAACGGACGTCTACGTCATCGATGGCACCACCGGCGCCGCGAAGCTCGTGAAGGAGCACATCAGCGGTACGGCTACACTGTCGCCGGACGAGAAATTCATCGCGTATTTCGACAAGGCGCACTGGTACACCTACAACATCGCGTCGGGGAAGACGACGAACATCACGTCGCCGGTCAAGGGCGTCAGCTTCGCGCAGGAGACGGCGGACACGCCGGCCATTCCTGGCGCATGGGGCGTGGCGGGGTGGACAAAGGGTGACAAGTCGATCCTGCTCTACGACCGCTACGACGTCTGGGAGCTGGACCCGAATGGCATGAAGCCAGCCGTGAGCGTCACCGACTCCGTGGGGCGCAGTAACACCACGGTGCTTCGCCTGGTCCAGCTGGCCGGCGCTCGCGGTGGACGCGGTGGCGGCGCGAGCAACACACCGGCTGATTCGTCGAATGCCCTGGACGCGAACGCGCCGCTGCTCCTGCGTGCGCTCAACGAGGAAACCAAGGCAGCCGGATTCTATCGTGATCAGCTGGGCGAAAGCCGCGCGCCGCAACCGGTAATGATGGCGGATGCCTCGTGGGGCACGCCCATCAAGGCGAAGAACGCCGAGGAGTACCTCGTCACGAAGAGCACGTACGTCGATTTCCCCAATCTCTACGCCGGGCCATCGCTCACGAACCTGGTGAAGATCTCCGACGCCAATCCGCAGCAGAAGGACTACAACTGGGGCACCGTGGAGCTCGTGCGCTGGATCAGCACTGACGGCTTCGAGCAGAAGGGCCTCCTGTACAAGCCCGAGAATTTCGATCCAACAAGGAAGTACCCGATGATCTCGTATTTCTACGAGCAGCTTTCCAACGGGCTCCACAACTACATCCCACCCAACGGCCGCAACGTGATCAACCCGACACATTACGTGTCGAACGGGTATCTCGTGTTCGAGCCGGACATCCATTACGAGATCGGCTATCCGGGTCCGAGTGCGATGAAGTCGATCATTCCGGGCATCCAGATGCTGCTGGCGCGCGGCTACGTCGACGCGAAGCACCTTGGCGTTCAGGGCCAGTCGTGGGGTGGCTACCAGACGCTCTACATGATCACGCAGACGCAGATCTTCGCTGCGGCAATGGCGGGCGCCCCGGTGGTGAACATGACGAGCGCATATGGCGGCATCCGCTGGGGAACCGGCATCGCCCGCTCGGGGCAGTACGAGAACGGCCAGAGCCGTATTGGCGGGAGCATCTGGCAGAGCCCCATGCGCTACATCGAGAATTCGCCGCTGTTCTGGCTGGACAAGGTCACGACGCCGCTGTTCATCATGAGCAACGACGCGGACGACGCGGTGCCCTGGTACCAGGGCATCGAGACGTTCGTCGGCATGCGCCGGCTGGGCAAGGAGGTGTACTTCATCGACTACAACAACGACGTGCACAATCCGGCGGGCCGAGCCAACCAGAAGGACATCGCGATGCGGATGCAGCAGTTCTTCGACACGAAGCTGAAGGGCGCGCCGGCGCCGGACTGGATGGTGCGCGGCATTCCGTATCGCGACAAGGGACGCGATCAGCTCGGCGCCGTCGCGCAGCCCTGACCGGACGCTCATAGCCCCGGGAATGACAAAGGGGAGGCCCCTCTGGGGTGGGCCGCTCTTCATCTTCCC
>JACMOE010000189.1 GCA_014378185.1 Gemmatimonadaceae bacterium
CCGCGTGAGGACGGCGCGCCGATCGAGGGGGCGAACTCAGTGCGTCGCTCGGCCACCGGGAGCCAGATCGCCCATTGCTCGATGAGCCAACTGCCTTCCGGCAGGCGCCGGAACAGCATCTCGCCACCCGGCACGCCCACCACGTCCATCGTCGGGGTGTTCACGAACGAGAAGTCGAGGCGACGCAGCTCGGACGACGCCCGGTCGATGGTGAGCACGCCTGAAATATCGGCTTCGCGGCGGCCCGGAATTGGCGCGAAGCCGAGCCGAACAAGGTTCAAGCCCGCCGAATCGGCGAGCAGGCGAAGGCAGTGCGTTGCGGCAAAGGAGTCGGACAGCAGGACGTCCTCATCCGGCGCATGAAATACCTCCGTCTTCGCACCGCGTGTGACGTAGCCTTTCTCCGCCAGCTCGTCCGCGGGGCGGCTGGCGAATGGGCGAATCGGCATGCCGAGTTGCGTGGTGCTGTCGGTTACACGCCAGCGTGTTTCAGCGGCGGACTGTCGCTTGACGAATGTGGTGACATCGGCCCGATAGGCGCGCGTCATGCGCGTGAGCTGCGAGCTGCGGAGCGCCTTGCGTGCTTCCTCCCACACCACGAATGCGGCAGACGCGGAGTCCAGGTGGCTCTCGCAGCGTGACTCGGCGGTGACCTGCACGCCGGCGAGCTGCACCGGAGCGCCGGCGAGCACCAGCGTGTGCAGGAGCACCTTGCCATCCTCCAGCACGATCGGCGCGTCGAGCGTGGGACGGAACGCGAGCCGCTTGGCCTCGATGCGATAGGTGCCGGACGACGGCGCGCGCAGAGTGAACGTGCCGCCATCGTCACCGAGTGCGCGCGCCACCGGCGTGCCCTTGTCATCCAGCAGAGTGACGATGACTCCCGGAATGAGGACCGAGTCCGGGGTGATGGCGGTGCCGCGAACGACCTGGGCGTGCGCGCTCCAGGCGGTGAGCAATGCTGCGATGAGTGGTGCGGGGGACACGCGCATGGTTGAATCCTATACCGTCAGCCGTTCGCGGCAAGCGCGTTGGCCCTCAAGCTGTCAACCGCTCCGCTGGCACTTGACCGCTTTACGCGAGCAGCGGCATCACCGTTTCCGAAAACCGCTCCATCTCCTCCATTTGCGGGCTGCACTGAAGGAGCAACAGGCCTACTCCTGCCTCCGAATAAGCGCGAATACGGTCGGCCACCTGCTCCGCCGTACCCACCAGCCCCGCGCGCAAGCCACGGTTGGACACCGAATAGTCCTCCAACGACACCCGCTGCTCCAGCTGCGTATTGGCCAGCCAGTCCTGGTAGTTGTGGTAGCCCGCGGACCCCACGTCCACATTCGTGATGCGCGCGCGCTCGCGCTCTGCCTCCTCCGCGGAATCACGCACGATGACGTACGCCGCCATGCCATACTCCATTGCCGCGCCGCCAGCCAGCTCGCGACGGCGACGCATGTCGGCCACCTTGGGCGCTATGTGCTCCACCGGATCGCCGTGCATGACGTACGCGTCGCACTTGGTGGCGATGAGGGTCTTGGCCGTCTCGGACTCGCCGCCGGCGTAGATGGTGGGCTTCCGCACGGGCTTCGGCTCGACGATGAGCTCGTCCACCGTGTAGTAGTTGCCCTTGTGCGTGAGGCGCGACTCGCGCCACGCGCCGCTCACCACGTCCAGCCATTCAGCAGTGCGCGCATAACGGTCGTCGTGCTTGTCGAAGTGCACGCCATAGCGGCGCGCCTCGTCCGCCCACCACGCGCTCACGACGTTGAGTGCAAGGCGACCATTGGAAATCTGGTCGATGTTGGCTGCCTGCTTGGCCAACTGCGCGGGCGGATGATATTGCGGACGCACCGCCACCATGAGCTCGAGCGACTCCGTGACCGCCGCGAGCGCGGCTGCGGTGCTCCACGCATCGAGCGCGGGCGCATCCGCACCCTTGATGTCGTTCAGGAACAACTCGGCAATGAGCGTGAGGTCGAAGCCGAGCGCCTCGCTGCGCTGCGCGAGCTTGCGGGTGTAGGCCCAGCTGGCGTCCATGCGCTCGTCGTCCACGTTGCGCAGCCAGCCGCCAAACACCGGCAGCCAGTAACCGAACCGCATGCGGCTCGGCGCAGCCGTGCCCCCGCTGGCTGGCGATGCCTTCGGTGCGACCGCGACGCTCACGCCGTCACCTGCACCGCAGCGGCAGCAATCCGCTCTTCGATGTAGTCCACGAAGTTCGTC
>JACMOE010000190.1 GCA_014378185.1 Gemmatimonadaceae bacterium
ACGGCCGCTCGCCAATCCAAAGGGGGTGATGCGGGACGTGGCCCCGGGCGCGATCACGGGGGCGGGCAATTACGCCATCATATTCCGCTGGAACGAGGGGCACGGTACCGGGATCTACTCGCTGAAGCACCTGCGGGCTCTCGCTGAGAGCTTTGCAGACAAGGTGGTGGAAGATGTTTGATGTCCTGCCTCTCGACCCGACGATCACGATCCGCGCCATATCGTCCGTCGCCGATCCTGACACGTGCAAGTTCACTGTCAGCCAGATGGTCCAACCGGGCGGTCCCTTCTTTTTCCACGCCAGGGAGTTGGCCGCTGGCTCACCCCTCGCCGAGCAGTTGTTCGCGCTTTCCGGCGTCGCCCACGTGCTCATTGTCGAGAACGTCGTGACGGTCGGGAAGAATTCAGTCGCCTCGTGGTCCGCGCTGAAATCGGCAATCGGAACGGTCATCCGTGCGCACCTCGTCACGGGGGTAGCGGCCATCCTCGCGGCCCCTGGCGCGGCAGGTGCGTCGGGGCGCACCGACGCCGAGCTTCGCACGGTCATTCAGGAACTTCTGGACGTGCAGGTGAATCGTGCCATCGCGGCCCACGGCGGGAAGATTTCCATTGTCGATGTGAAGGAGCGAAACCTCTCCGTTACCATGAGTGGCGGGTGCCAGGGATGCGCGGCCTCGCAACTCACGCTGCGACGCGGGTTCGAGGTCAAGGTGCGGAGGGTCGCACCGGAGATCGTGGCCATCGTCGACATGACGGACCACGACGCCGGGAAGAAACCCTTCTACCACACCACGGGCTGACGCACGCCTCCATGGAGAACCGATACTCCGCATTGAGCGAGCGACAGCGGTGACGCGGCCGTCGTCGCGCTTCTAGCGCCAGCGTCGCAAGTCCTCGTGTCCTTACGGACGCGCGGAGCGTCCTCGGCCTTTGCCCGCATCTTCGCCAAGCACGAGCTCGATTAACGAGGAAACGCGTTCGTGTCGCTCGATCGGGTGCCGAAGCGGCAGATTGGTTCGGATCTCGTAGCGATTCCGACGACCATGGCGAATCCGCTCGACGTACCCAGCTTCCTCCAGCTCGGCGACGATCCGCTGAACGGCGCGCTCGGTGATGCCTACGAGGTGAGCGATGTCGCGCATCCGCATCTCCGGCTCCCGCGCAATGCACAGGAGGACGTGCGCGTGGTTGGTGAGAAAGGTCCAGGCCGGCTCTGGTTCCCGGATGGGCCGAGTCGCCGGCGCCCTCCTTGCTGTCGCCTCCTTGCGGCCTATGCGAGATGCAGCCAATGGGGAACCTCCTGATGCAGTCAGAGCTGGCGTTCGGGTCACGCGTGCGTGGCGCGCACAAGATAGGGGAACAACCCGCGACTCGGGAGATGGCGGCAGCATTCGAGCCAGCCGAGGCGTGTGTTGGCGCGCGCGACCCCTTCGAGCGAATCGCCGAAGTCTTCGCTGTGGTCGAGAGCGATCCGGGTCATTGCCATTACATTACTTGCGCTATATAATACGCGACAAATAAGTCGTGAGTCAACCGTCGTCTTTCAAAAGGACCGTGGATGAGCATGCTGCTCCTGGTTCGAAGTGCGGGCGATGTGCGCGCCGCTGTCGAAGCGGCCACGGTGCGCCAACGCACAATTCTCGATTCCCTCCTGGGCACTGCATGTGCACGGCGGAATTCGAGCGCCACGGAAACGTTCTTCCCGGTCTTTGCTGCAGGAGACGCCGCCGAGTCCATCAAGGCGACCATGTCGGAGCTGGAGGATCGCTATCCACAGATGATCGGCGGGACCTGGTTCCTCGATGACCGGGATCGCGGAATCGTTCCCGCGCAGGCATGACGGGGATGGGCGCGGCGCTGCTTCTCGGGTTGTCCGTGGGCGGAGCCACGCTTCTGGCGGTGCTCGGCGCGAGCGCCTCGTACATCGTCGTTCCCGCGGTCATGCGGGTCGCTCTCCCTGAGGCGAGCCCGGCGCTCTACCTGACCCTCGCTCTGGGAATCACCTTCCCGTTCAACGTTGTCGTGGGCATCCCCCTTTACCTTGGCGCAGCGCGGGCCCTCGCATCCGCGAGCGTCGACAAGACTACCGTCATCGAGAGACCGCCCCCTGCGACGGCACGTAACGACCGGAGCACAGGCTCCTCGCGTGCGGCGAAGCAAAGTGAAGCGCGATGACGAACTCGGTGAATCGAGCCGATGCCATCGTGCACGCGGCGCACGTGCTGAGCTCTGGAGGCCTGGTGGCCTTTCCCACGGAAACCGTCTACGGCCTCGGCGCGGATGCCGAGAACGTCGGCGCCGTCGAGCGCATTTTCGCCGTGAAGGGGCGGCCGCCCTCGCATCCACTCATCGTACACATCGGCGCCTCCGAACAGGTCGAGGATTGGGCTGCAGGCGTTCTCGAGCCCGCTCGCTTTCTGGCCGAGCGCTTCTGGCCTGGGCCCCTGACACTCGTCCTGCGGCGAAGCGCCCGTGTGCCGCTCGTAGTGACCGGGGGACTCGAGACCGTTGCCTTGCGGGTGCCAGACCACCCTGTCGCGCTCGCGCTTCTGCAGGCGTTTGGCGGCGCGGTAGCGGCGCCGTCTGCCAATCGCTTCGGGTCCGTCAGTCCCACGAGCGCTCGCCACGTTCGCGAGGAGCTCGGGCGCCACCTGAGGACTGCCGTCGACGTCGTGCTCGACGGAGGCTCCGGCAACGTCGGCGTCGAGTCGACCATCGTGGATTGCACTGGTGAACACGTGGCCATCCTGCGTCCGGGGGGCGTGACGCGGGAAGATCTCGAAAGGGCGCTCGGGTACTCAGTCCCGATACGTTCACTCGGTTCCATCCGGGCCCCAGGTCAGTACGCGTCACACTACGCCCCGCGGGCAAGGGTCATCCTCGTTGAGCCCGACGAACTCGCTGGGGAAGCGCGGCGCCTGCAGGCGCTGGGCTCCCGAGTCGGCGCCCTGACTCCTCGCGCATTCGAGCGCGCTGTTGCCGACGGACACGTCGTGCACATTCTCCTGGTCCCCGAGTCCATGACCGAGTACGCACAGCAGTTATATGAGTTGTTGCGGGAGTTCGACCGGCGCGGGTGTGACGTCATCGTCGCCGCGTTACCTCCCGAACAGGGGCTGGGGCTAGCGATCGCGGACAGGCTCCGCCGAGCGGCAGGGCCATGAGGAGCCGCGAGTGGGCGACGGCGAGCGAGGCGACGGCATCGCGAGCGCTCTGAGACCACGGTGGGTCGGCACGCCTTGCGTACTCGGCCGTGATGTGATAGTCAGGAAGGCAGCACACAGAGTGCCCAAGCATCCCCGCCATTGTGAGGAGTCATTGCCGCGACTCGCTGGTAAGGCAATGTGGTCGCGCCATGCAAATCGCCGCCGAGTTGCCGTGTGCATCCTCCTGGTCGCGTGCGGCGGCGACGGTGGAGGCGCTGGTGGTGGTGGTGGTGGTGTCACAGGGCCACCGCCCGTGGACAACAGCGTGTCACGCGTCGATGTCACGCCATCCGCGGCCGCATCGCTGGTCTCGGGTGGCACGTCCACGCTCGTGGCCGCTGCTTTCACGAAGGACAACCGCGCGCTTACCGCACTCACCATATCGTGGTCGTCATCCAATGACGGCACGGCAAGCGTGAGCAACGGCATCGTCACGGCGCGATTGGCCGGCACGGCCACAATCACCGCCTCGGCTGGTGGCGTCAATTCTGCCGGGGTAATCGTGACGGTCGTTCCGGGTGCGCCATCGCAGATTGGCGTCCGTATCCAGCCCGATGGTGCGGCGTCCAGTTCCACCATGACAGCACATCCGACTGTCGAGGTTCGCGATGCGGCAGGCACCCTCACCCCCTCCGCTGCCACCGTGACGGTGGCGACCGGGGCCGGCGGAGGGGTGCTGTCCGGCATCACGACGGCAGCAACAATCAATGGTGCCGCGACTTTCAGC
>JACMOE010000191.1 GCA_014378185.1 Gemmatimonadaceae bacterium
CCCACGGCCTGCTTCCACAGCCCAATAGCACGGATATCGTCCTGAGCCGGGCGAGGGACCTGCTTTTCGCCCGCTGACATCAGCTCCTTCGTTCCGCCCGGATGGCGCTCGCTGGTGTCCGAATCGCTATCGGATTCATCGACAGGAGTTCCATCATGCCCAAGCCACCGGACGACGATCCCCTCGCGGCCTTCGAGTTGCCGCCCGACCATGAGACCGATCCCGTGCGGCTTGCCGAACTTCTGGCGAAGGCCCTCCGAAAGTACTGAGCCCCTGGTACGCTACGCTGAGGCGTCTGCGCTCATCTGCACACGCGCCGTCACCCGCCGCTCGTTTTCATCGCGCTGGCCGAGGAACTCGCCGATTGCCGCGAGTGACACGATATGATCGCAGAAGATCTTGAACGTCGCGAGGAGCGGCACCGCGAGAAACGCCCCAGCCACACCCCAGATCCAGAAGAAGAAGGCAAGGCCGATGAAGATCGCCACCGGATTGAGCGTGAGCCGATGACCCAGGAGCATCGGCGTCACGAAGTTCGCCTGAATGAGGTTGATGGCCAGGAAGACGCCCGGAATCATGAGCGCGTGCGCCACGTCGGGAAAGGTGGCCAGGCCCGCGAGGGTGAACACGGCGACGGCGGTGAGCGCGCCGATATACGGGACGAACTCGAGGCACGTCACGAGCGCACCCCACAGCAACACGTTGGGCATGCCCAGCATCCAGAAGACGCCCGCGACCAGCGCGCCTTCCATCAAATTCAGGAAGAGCGTTGTGGTGAGGTATGCAGACACTGCAGCCTCGGTCGCCCGCG
Organism: Gemmatimonadaceae bacterium; assembly: GCA_014378185.1. Classification (GTDB taxonomy): domain Bacteria; phylum Gemmatimonadota; class Gemmatimonadetes; order Gemmatimonadales; family Gemmatimonadaceae; genus AG11. The sequence continues at coordinate 812 of JACMOE010000191.1, forward strand.
CGATTTCCACCGCCTTCACCTTGTCGCCGAAGTGCGGCAACACCTTGATGAGCTTCTGCAGGAAGAGGTCGCCCCCGGCCAGCAGGAAGTACAGGAGGATAAATACCTCCACGATTCCGGCCACGATCCGTTGCGTTGTTCCAAAGAGCCGCGACGACAGGGTCGGGCCCGCCGTCTGCACGACGACGCTCTTGTTCGCTGCCTCCGGTCCGCCCACCGCGCTGGCCGCCTGCTCCACGTTCTTGGATACCTGCTGCATGGGACGAATGATCTTGCGAAGCTTGACCTGGGCGCGGGCAAAGCTCTGCGGCGCGATGGCTGCCCAGCCCTGCGCCGGCCCCGACAGTTCGTACACGGCGCCGCCGATGGATGCCAGCAGGAGCAGTACCACGATCGCCGCTCCAACGGGCGGCTTGATGCGCGCCCGGCCCAGCAGCCGGATGATCGGGCTGAGCAGGAAGTTCAGCAGCAGGGCGAAGATGATGGGGATGAGGAAGACACGCGCCGCGTAGAGCGTGTACAGCACCGCCAGCACGGTCAGCAGTGTCGCCTCTATGGAGCGGTTGCGCGGCCGCTCGATGGCCTCCTGGGTCCGCTCGAGATCCGGTGTTTTCGAGTCGGCAGACGCCGCCGTGGGCGCGGCGTTCAGGTCGACGTCAGGGGCGGTGACGGAGTTGGGTTCAGTTGGCATCGGAAATCCTCACATGCACGTTGCTTGCCGAGTCCGCCCAGCACGCGTTCTCGGCCACCGGTTTTTGGGCCACATCGGTTCGCAGGGAGGCGCACACGTTCCCGCGCAGGCCGAGTTCGCCATGAAATGCCATCATCGGTGCTGGGGGCTCCGCGGCCCGCAGCCTGCACTATCGACGCCCATCTGCGTCCCAAGTCACCAAAATTCCAGTGAACGCTACAGAAGAACCGTCGGCCACAACACCCCCTCGGCCGATGCTCTCCGCCTACACCATACCCCGTCTCCCGCAAGCTCAGGAGATGGTGATTCGCACGATTGCGCTGCTCGCGTATGCCTACGGCGTCTACTGGATCGCCTGGCGATGGACCCATACGATCAACTGGCAGCATCCGGTATTCTCCATCGTGCTCGTGCTGGCGGAGACATTCGGGCTGGTGAGCATGGCGTTCCTCATCTACACGGCCTGGCGGCTCGTGCATCGCGAGCCTCCACCGGCGCCCGAAGGCCTGAAGGTGGACGTCTTCATCACCTGCTACGACGAGCCGCTCCAACTGCTCCGGCGCACGGCCATCGGCGCACGCGCCATTCGGTATCCGCACAACACCTTCCTTCTGGACGACGGCAAGCGCGATGAAGTGAAGTCGATGACCGAGGAGCTTGGCATCGGGTACATCCGTCGCGAGGGAAACGAGCACGCCAAGGCGGGCAACCTCAACCACGCCTTCAGCGTCACGAACGCCGAGTTCGTCCTC
>JACMOE010000192.1 GCA_014378185.1 Gemmatimonadaceae bacterium
GGGCATCCGCACCTCACGGAGCGCGCCGCGGAATGGTTGGCAAGGGCGGGCGCTGCGCTGGTGGGAATCGATTCGCTCAACATCGACGACACGGCCACCGGCGAACGGCCGGTGCATTCGGTGCTGTTGGGGAATGAGATTCCGATCGTTGAGCACATGCGCGGAGTAGGCGCGCTTCCGGACAGGGGAAGCCGGTTCTTTGCTGTGCCAGTGAAGGTGAAAGCGTTCGGGACCTTCCCCGTGCGGGCCTTCGGCATCGTGTAACTGGTCCCGTTTGCCGAGTGAAGGGTGGAGTTGCGAGATTCTTGCATGGTGCCGCCCTCTCTCCTTCCCCGTACCGAATGACGGATCAGCTTGCGTATCACGACAGCATTCGGCTCGCGTTCCAGCACTCACGGCACGCGGGAATCATCGTTGCGCCCGACAGCCCCAGGTGGACCATCCTGGACGTGAACGACGCGTACCTGGCTGTCACGCATCGCACCCGCGCCGCGCTGGTGGGCAGGCCCCTGTTCGAACAGTTCCCGGAGAGCGACGCGACGCGCGACGACGGGGGATCGCGCACGCTCGCGGAGTCCTTTGTCGAAGCGCTCCGAGGCGGACCAACCGCCATGCCCACGCGCCGGTACGATCTCCCCGTGCCCGGCCAACCGGGCACCTTCCACGAGCACTACTGGGATTTCTGCACCACCGCACTCCGCGATAGCGACGGGACGATCATCGCGCTGCTCCACGAGGTGGAGAACGTCACCGCCCGCGTAGGTATCGAGGGCGAGCGCCGGCGCCTCACGGGGGAGCTGGAAGAGCGAAACGAAGTCATGCAGGCCCAGGCGCTGGAGTTGGAACTCACGAACCATCAGCTCCAGAAAAACGCAGTGGAGCTGGTGGCGCAGGCCGAGGAACTCCAGGCCACCGGGGCGCAACTGAAAGAGCGCACCGAGGAAGCCGAGGAAGCCAAACGGAGGGCCGACACGGAGCGGGCTCGCGCGGAAAACGTGCTGGAGACCATGGGAGACGCCTACTTCGCGCTCGACTCGGCGTTCCGCTTTACGCGAGTGAACGCCGCGATGGAGATTGGCGCGGCCGTATCCAGGGACGCGATCATGGGCCGGACGATCTGGGAGGTGTTTCCCGGGACCGTGGGCACGGAGTTCGAGCGCCATTACCGCGCTGCCGCCCTGGGCACGCCCGCGCATTTCACCCGCGACTACTCCGACGGGAACCTGGAACTCGTCGTCGATGTGGATGCATACCAAGCCGACGGAGGCGGCATTGCGGTGTTCTGGCGGAACGTCACGCCGCCGATACGGGCCGAGGCGGCACTCCGCACCAAGGAAGAGGACCTGCGTACCCTGGCGAACACGTTGCCCACCCTTGCGTGGACCACGCGGCCCGACGGCTACATCGACTGGTACAATGACCGCTGGTACGCCTACACGGGCACCACCCCCGAGGAGATGGAGGGATGGGGTTGGCAATCGGTGCATCATCCGGATGTGTTGATGCGCGTGTTGGAGCAGTGGGCTCACGCCATCGCGACAGGCAAGTCCTTCGAGATGACGTTCCCCCTGCGCGCCGCCGATGGGACCTTCCGGCGCTTCCTGACCCGGGCAACCCCGCTGCTCGACGCATCCGGAGCCATTCTCCGGTGGTTCGGCGTGAACTTCGACATCGAGCAGGAGCAAGCGGCTCGCGAGGCAGTGCAGACGGTGGTGGAAGCGGTGACGGACGGATTTGTCGCGCTCGACTCCAGCCTGCGATACACATACGTGAACCAGCGCGCAGCGGAGATGTGGGGATGGAAGGCCGAGACACTGCTGGGGAAGTCGCCTGTCGAGATCTGGCCAGAGCTCGACATGGAGAATACGCCACTCCTTCAACTCATGCGCCGGGTGCTGACGACGCAGCGCACAGAGTCGTTGCGGGCATTTGCCGTGTCGCTCGACCGCTGGATCGAGTTGCGGGTGTATCCGGCCACGAACGGGGGAATCGTCGCCTTCTTCCAGGACATGACTGATCAGCGGCGCGAGGAACAGGCCGCAATGATCCTGGCCGAGGCAAGCCAGTTGCTCGCGTCGTCTACCGATTACTCGCAGACGTTGGCGAACATGGCGCGTGCTGTGGTGCCGCGACTGGGCGACTGGGCCGCGGTGGACCTGGTGATCGATGCAACCGACGACGGATGGCCACCACAACTCGAACGCGTGGCGACCGTCCATGACGACGAGGACAAGCTGGCGCTCGCCGCCGAGCTCACGTCGAAATATCCGGAACGGTGGGCCGATCCGAATGGCATGGCCGGCGTGATCCGTGAGGGGCGAGCCATGTACATACCCGACGTGACCGACGACATGCTCGTGCTCGGTGCGAAGGATGCCGAGCATCTCCGCCTGCTGCGTGCGTTGGAGCTCCGGTCCATCATCGTGGTCCCCATCACGGCGCGCAACCGTGTGCTCGGCGCGCTGACGCTGTGCATGACGGAGTCGCGCCGGCAGTATGTGGACGGCGATCTCGCGCTGGCCATGGATCTTGGCCAGCGTGCCGGCGTTGCGCTGGACACCGTGCGGCTGTTGCGCGACCCGATGGATGCGCGCGCGGGGGCGGAGGCTGCTGCGGAACGTACGGCCAGGCTTCAGGATGTGACGAGTGCGTTGACGAGCGCACTCACGGAGGAGGAA
>JACMOE010000193.1 GCA_014378185.1 Gemmatimonadaceae bacterium
ACACCGACGTCGTGGCCACCGCCGGATCCCAGCAACTCACGGTCAACCGGCTGGGTGACCTGCTCGGCAAGGCCAAGATGCAGATCCCGCTCAACAAGGATGTCGCCCTGCTGGTGTCGCGCCACCTCTGGGTGCCGTATCAGTTGCTCGGCGTCGCTGCGGCGCGCGGCGACACGCTGAAGGACACCAAGGCCATCGATCAGGCGGCCGCGGCCATGCTCGAGAATGCCAGGCTGGGCCGCTTCATGGAATCCGTGGCGGCATCGCTGCCGGCCGAAGCGGGCTCCGAGGCGTCGTACATGGCGGCCAAGGGTGGCCTCTACTCCGCGCGCCACATCCTGTTCATGGTGGCGGGGGATGCACCGGCGGCCATGAAGGATTCCGTGAAGCGTCTCGCGCAGAGCGTGGCGTCGAAGGTCACCGACGCGAACTTTGCCGATATGGCGAAGAAGTACAGCGGCGATGGCTCGAAGGACAAGGGCGGTGACCTCGGCGTGTTTCCCCTCGGCATGATGGTCAAGCCGTTCGGTGATGCACTCGCCAAGCTCAAGCCCGGCGAGATCTCGCCGCTCGTGGAAACGCAGTTCGGCTATCATATCGTGCAGCGCAACTCGTGGGCGACCGCGAAGGATGCGTTTGTCGCGCAGTCCGCTGGCCGCGGCAAGCAGGTAGCGGAGAGCACCTACATCGCGCAGGTGCAGGCGAGCGCTGGCATCAAGCTCAAGAGCGATGCGGCTGCCACCATGAAGACGGTGGCCAAGGATCCCATGACCAGCCGCTCGAGCAAGACGGTGATGGCCACTTACAAGGGCGGCGAACTCACGGCGGGCCGCATTGCAATGGTGCTCCTTGCGTCACCGCAGAGCGGACGTCTCATGCAGCAGATCCAGGGCGCCCCGGATTCGCTCGTCGCGCAGTACGTCACCAACATGGCGCAGCGCGAAGTGCTGTTGAAGCGCGCAGACAGTGCCAAGATGCTCGTGAAGCCCGAGGAGATGGCGGGCCTGCATCGCGACTTCATGCAGGCGGTGGTGCAGAGCTGGGCGGCGCTGAACATCGATCCCAAGTCGCTCGCGGACAGCGGCAAGACGCAGGCGGAGCGCGAGAAGATCGCCGCCGCGCGCATCGAGAAGTTCATGGATCGCGTGATGGCCGGCGAAGTCCAGCCGGTGCCGGTGCCGGCGCCGTTGCAGATCGTGCTGATGGACAAGTTCAACGCGAAGATCAACGCCACGGGCATCGACCGGGCGCTGGAGCGGGCCGGTACGTTGCGTGTGGCGGCGGATTCCGCTCGCGCTGCATCGCAGCCGAAGTCGGCGGTGCCCCTGCCGGGCATGATGCCGCCGGCCGGCGCACAGCAACCATCTGGTGCGGTTCCGCTGCCCAAGAAGCCGTAACACAAGAGCGGGTGGGGCATTCCCACCCGCCAACGAGCGGCCCGGACCTTCATGGCCGGGCCGCGGGTATTTAGAGGATGATGCGTTTTCCACTCGCTCTCTCAGCCGCTGCCTTCGTGGCCGGCCTTTCGCCCGCGCTTCGAGCGCAGGTGCCCGCGACGACACCGGCCGCGCCGTCGCTCCAGCCCACTGGCACCGCCGCGGTGTCGCTCCCGCTGGATCGCGTGGTGGCGGTGGTGGGCGAGGTGGTCATCACCCAGTCCAACCTGCAGGAGCGCCTGATCCAGAAACGTCAGGAAGGCGTTCCGCTTCCCTCGGACACCGTGGCGTTCCGTGCGTTTCTCGCCGGGATCGCCAACGAGCTCGTGGACGAGGAACTGTTGATCCAGAAGGCCAAGGAGCTCAAGATCGAGGTGCCCGACGCCGACGTCACCAGCACCGTGGACAAGCAGTACAAGGAAGTGCGCAAGAAGTTCGGCAGTGATGCCGAATTCCGTGCGGTGCTGTCCAAGGCGGGCTACGGCACGCCCGAGGAGTACCGCAAGTTCATCGGCGACGGAATCCGCCGCTCGGAAACCATCACGCGCACCATCCGCAAGCTGAAGGAAGAAGGCAAGATGACGCAGGCGAACGTGACCGATGCGGAAGTCGCGGAGGCCTTCGAGCGGAACAAGGGCAGCATGCCCAGGCGCGAAGCGGCGGTCACCTGGCGCCAGATCATCATCACCCCCAAGCCATCGCCCGCCGCCAAGGAGTTTGCGCGTGTGAAGGCGGAGTCGCTGCTCGCGGAACTCAAGTCGGGCGCCGAATTCGAGAAGCTGGCAAAGAGGGAATCGATGGATCCCGGCAGCAAGGACAACGGCGGGGACCTCGGCTGGAACCGCCGCGGCCGCATGGTGCCCGCGTTCGACCGCTGGATGTTCGCGCTGACACCGGGCGTGCTGAGCCCCGTGGTGGAAACACCGTTCGGGTTTCACATCATTCGCGTGGATCGCGCGCAGCCGGCCGAAGTGAAGGCGCGGCACATCCTCATCTCACCGAAGGTCGACTCGCTCGACGTCGCGCGCGCCAGGCTCGAGGCGGATAGTGTTGTGGCCGCGTTGAAGGCCGGTGCCCCGTTCGACTCACTCGCCAAGAAGCATCACGACTTTCCCAGCGGCGAGGAGACCACGTTGCTCACGCCGTTCCCGCGCTCGCAGCTGCCGCCTGCGTATCAGGTGGCGTTCGGGGACAGGAAAGCAAAGGACATCGTCGAGTTCCCCATTGCGGGCAACACGAACGTGCCCTCCAAGTTTGTTGTCGCGCAGCTCGCATCGGTCGATGTCGGCGGCGAGATGACCCTTGGCGAGGTAAAGGAGCGCTTTCGTTCGCGCCTCGCGGAAGAAGGCGGTGTGAAGCGGCTCATGGACACGCTGCGCAAGGCGACGTACGTGTCGGTGCACAAGGATGCACTGCTCATCGCGCCGCCACCGGCAGCGCCGGCGGCCACGCCGTGATGCGCAGCGTCTGATGCTGCCGCGCGTCCGCCTCGCGATCACGCTCGGCGATCCGCGCGGCATCGGGCCGGAAATCGTCGCTGCCGCGCTCCGCGATAGCCGTGTGTTGGCGGCACCCGACCTGCTGCTCGTGGGGCCGCGTGGCACTGGCCTCATGGTCGACGAGGTGATCGGGGAGTGGACCGCCGGCCAGTCGGCCGCCGATGCGGGCAGGCTCGCCGGCCTCACCGTGGACCGCGCGATCACCCTGGCGCAGGATGCCGTCGTCGATGGTCTCGTCACCGCGCCGCTCGACAAGCACGCATTGCACGCCGGCGGGTACGATTTTCCGGGTCATACAGAACTGCTGGCGGCGCGCACGGGTCGGTCCGTGGCCATGATGCTTGCCGCAACGCGGCCAGCACCCGGCACCGTGAATCCGCTGCGCGTGGTGTTGGCGACGACCCACATCGCGCTGCGCGACGTCCCCGATGCACTGACCGCCGACGCCATTGCCAGAGCCGCCGACGTCACGCGTAACGGACTGCGCGACTGGTTCCGGATTCCCGAGCCGCGCATCGCGCTGTGCGCGCTCAATCCCCACGCGGGAGATGGCGGGCGCTTCGGGCGCGAAGACGACGACCTCCTCACCCCCACTGCGCGCGAGTGTGGGCTGCTCGGCCCATTTCCAGCCGACACCGTGTTCGTCCGCGCGATGCGCGGGGCATTCGATGCGGTGATTGCACCCTACCATGATGTGGGCATGACGGCCATCAAGGTGGCGTCGTTCGGCTCCGCGGTGAACGTCACGCTGGGTCTGCCTTTTCCGCGGACGTCACCGGATCACGGTACGGCAATCGACATCGCGGGGCAGGGCATCGCGGACCCGTCGAGCATGATCGAGGCAATCCTGCTGTGTGCCGCCATTGCGCGCGAGTCGGGAACGCGACGGACTTAGTCCCGCGTACAACGCACCGAGTACCCTTACCACCCAGTACCCGTACGAAGTACCGAGTCGCCGTACGAAGTACCTGGTAATCGTAGGAGGTAAGTAGTACCAGGTACGCGGTACCCGGTACCGCGTACCTGGTACAACGTACCCTGTACGGTACCGGGTACCTCGTACCAGTTACCCGGTACTCTTAGCGCGCTTTTTCGTGACGATCACCCGCACTATGCAGGTCCACTGTGAGTGTCTCGATCCGCCGACCCTGCATGCCCAGGACGGTGAACACCGCGTGCGACGCAGTGATGCGGTCGCCCGAGACTGGCACGCGCCCGAGCGCGCCGAAGATGTACCCCCCGATCGTGGTGAACTCGTCGTCGGGAATCTCCAGGGCAAAGCGTTCGTTCAATTCGCCGATGTTCATGGTGCCCGCCACGAGGACGTCGGCGTCCGCGACCACCGGCGGCGGCTGTTCAGCGTCATCGTGCTCGTCGAGAATCTCGCCGACGATCTCCTCCAGCAGGTCTTCCATCGTCACGATGCCCGCCGTGCCGCCGTACTCGTCGAGCACCACGGCCATGTGTGCCTTGAGGCGCTTGAAGTCGGCCAGCACTTCCTCCACCTCGCGCGAGCCCGGCACCACGTGCACCGGGCGCATCACGTCCTTCACGGCGAAACGGCGCGGCGGATCGCGCAACACCGGGATGAGATCCTTGGCCAGCATCAGGCCGATGATGTTGTCGATCGTCTCCTCGTACACCGGGTAGCGCGACCGCTGCGTCTCGATCACGAAGGCCATCGTCTCCTCCAGCGGGGTGTCGATGTCGAGCGCGTCGATGGCCGTCCGTGGGGTCATCACCTCGCGGGCATTCTTCTCGGAGAACTCGAACACGCCCTCGATGAGCGCGGCGTCCTGGCGCTCCAGCACGCCCACCTCCTGGCTCTGCTCCACCAGGATGCGCAGCTCGTCTGCCGAGTGTACGTTTTCCTCCGCGCTGCCCGACTTGAGACCGAATGGCATCAGCACCAGTTCTGCCGATCGGTTGAGCACCCACGTGAACGGCTTCGTGATCCAGGCAAAGGCGACGAGGCCGGGCACCAGCCATCGTGCCACGCGCTCCGGGTTGTTGATCGTTGCGCCGCGCGGGGCCAGCTCCCCGAACACCACGTGGAGGTAGGTGACGACCGAGAGCGCGCACACCGTGCCAAGACCGGCCGCGCCAATCTTCACCGGTAGTGGCACGGTCACGAAGAAGTGCGCGAAGACAGTTGAGAGCGTCTCCTCCGCGAGGGCCCCGATGCCGATGCTGGCCAGGGTGATCCCGAACTGGCTGGCCGACAACAGCCGCGCGAGGCTGGCCGTCGCCTTGAGGACGACGCGCGCCTTGACGTCTCCCCCGCGCGCCATGGCCTCGAGGCGAGAACGACGCGACCGCACGACGGAGAATTCCGCGGCGACGAAAAAGCCGTTCAGGGCGAGAAGTGCAATGATGGCCAGCACGCGTCCGAGCACGGCCGGAACGTAACCGAACGGCGCCGCGTGCCGCCACTGCATTCATGGCTTGACGGCGGGGCGACCGTGACCGACACTGCTTCCCATGAGCGACTATCGAATCGAGAAGGTACGACACCATGTCGAGCTCCTGCTCGGCAGCGGCATTCAGGTCGAGGGGGACATCTTCCTCCAATCCTTTGCGCGCTTCCGGGCCGGTCCCGAGGAGCCCCTCGATGTCCTCAATGACTCCGCCCCGTTCCTCCCCGTGCTTCGCGCATCGGACGACCTGTTGCTGGTGCAGAAGTCCCAGATCACGATCGTCGCCACGGACTTGCCGAAAGGCGAGGATCCCGCCGAGGCCGGTACGATCGGCATGCATGTGGAGATTACCTTCCTGAACGGCGAGACGCGCACCGGATCCGTGTTTCCCGAACTCCGGGCCGATCGGCCTCGCCTCATCGATTTTCTCAACAACACTCCCTTGCGCTTTCTTCCCCTCTTCACGGCCGACCAGTTGCTGCTGTTCAGCACCGCCCACATCGCGTACGCGCGACCGGGGTCCTGACGATCATGGCCCAACTCGATCGTCTCCTCGCCGTCATGGTCAGCCAGCGGGCCACCGCGTTTCGCCTCAACGAGGGCGAAGTGGCGGAGCTCGAGATTGCCGGTGCGTCGCGCCCGGTGACCAAGACGCCGCTCACCGGTCCGCAGATCCTCGCCCTCATCCGCGAGATCGCGCCGCCGGAGTCTGCCGCCGCCTGCGATGCGGGGGAAGGCACCGCCTTCCCCTACTCCTCGGAAGAAGGTGCATTCGAGATCCGGACGTCGCGCGAGCACGGTCGCTGGAACGCTCGCGTCACCATGGACGAAACGCGCCGGCGGCAACGCCGCACGGGGGCGTTCGTTGCCGTGCCCGGGAGTGCCACTACGCCGGATGCCATGCCGCCTCGTGTCGAGCCGTCGCCTGCGGCACTCGTCGCCGCGTCCGCGGGAGC
>JACMOE010000194.1 GCA_014378185.1 Gemmatimonadaceae bacterium
GGATGCATCCACTGGGGGCATTACCCCCACCGCACCCCAAAACAGTTGCAGTTGCAGTTGCAGTGGCAGTATCCGCGGGCAATTTCCGCTCCCGTCCGCGCGATCCGCGTTCACATTTGTTGATCTTGCTTGCGTCCGCCTCACTCCAAGCGCACCCTTGTTCGCATGCGCATCCCACTCATTGCCGTCTCGCTTTCGCTCTCGGCCGCCTGCGTGGCGAGCCCAGCCACGACCATGCAGCCCCGCACCGGTGTCGTGCCCGGTATCGAGGTCCTGCTCACCGACTCGCTGCACCTCATCCGCGGCAAGCGCGTGGGGTTGCTCACCAACCACTCGGGTCGCGATCGCAACGGCACCAGCAGCATTGACCGGCTGTTCCGCGCGCCTGGCGTGCGGCTCACCGCGCTCTATGGGCCCGAGCACGGCATTCGCGGTGTGGCGAAGGCAGGCGAGAAGATCGGCTCCTCCGTCGACTCGGCCACGGGAGTGCCAGTCTATTCCCTCTACGGCGACGTGAAGGTCCCCACTGCAGAGATGCTGAAGGACATCGACGTCCTGCTGTACGACATCCAGGACGTTGGCGCCCGCGTGTACACCTACGAATGGACGCTGGCGCTCGTGGCGAACGCCGCCAAGAAGCCCATCATCGTCCTCGATCGCCCCGATCCCATTCGCGCCGACCGCATCGAGGGCAACATCCTTGACCCGAAGTTCGCGTCGCTGGTGGGGCAGTTTCCCGTCGCGTTGCGCTACGGCCTCACGCCGGGTGAGCTGATGCGCTACCTCGCCGGCACCCACATGATCGACGCGGACATCCACGTGGTGCCCATGAAGAACTACCGGCGCGCCATGTGGTTCGACGAAACGGGCATTCCGCGCGTGAATCCGTCGCCGAACCTCCGCAATGGCGACGCGGAGTTGCTGTACCCGGGCACTGTATTCTTCGAGGGCACCACGGCAACCGAGGGCAGGGGCACGGACGATCCCTTCACGCTCATCGGCGCGTCGTGGATGAATGACAACGCCGCGCTCGCCGCCGAGTTGAATGCACTCTCGTTGCCGGGCGTGCGGTTCGAGGCAACGACACGCACCATCGAGGCCGGCTACAAGTTCGGCGGTGAGACCATCCCGATGCTCAAGGTGCGCGTCACTGATCGCAACGCGGTGCGTCCCGTGGAACTCGGCATCAGGATGCTGCGCGCCATCCAGGCCCGCCACCCCGTGGACTTCAAGTGGAAGACCGCCTCGATCGACCGGCTCGCGGGCACCGACAAACTGCGGTCGGCGGTGGAGACCGGTACGGTGGACGCGCTGGTAGCGGAATGGGATGCCGATGCAGCGCGCTTTGCGAACCTGGTAAAGCCCTACCTGCTGTACAACTGACAGCTGGCGCTAGAAGTCGAGTCGCATGCCTACCTGCGCCTGCCGAGCGCCGTATGCACCAGTGGGCACGCCGAACGACGCCACTCCCACTCCCGCCGCCGTAAACTGCGTGCCGCCATACGACAGGTTGTTGTTCCAGTTGAACACGTTGAACACCTCGCCAGACACGCTCACCTTCGCGCCCTGGCTCGTGATGATCGGCCGAGCCAGCCGAAGGTCCACCGTGCGGTACCAGTTCGCGAATGAGCTCACCGGCCGAGTGGTGCGAATGCCGCTGGACGAGATGGTGCCGCCCAGGTAATCGTCGCCGGTGATGTTGTCGAGGTTGATGTCGCGTCCGTCGATGGTGGTGTATGGTCGCGGACTGGCGAACGTGCTGATCGACGAGAAGGTGAAGCCGAACGGAATCACGCTCACCTCCGACAGCACCACGCGATGCCGCTCGTCGCCCGTGGTCGCCTGGCGATTGAAGAGAAACGGATAGGCAAAGTTCGGAAGCCCGGCCGTATCGAAGTCGCCCTGGTACCATCCCAGCGTATACGCCAGGTTGATGCGCGTCCTGTTGCGCTGGAAGGTTGCCTGGGTGAGGAAGGCCGAGTAGTCCGACTTACCGATATCGTCCCACAGCACGATGTCGCCATAGGCGGGCGTCAGCTTGCGGACGCTGGGCGTCACGCTCTTGTCCAGGTAGTTCGGGTTGCGCTGCACGTACAGATTGTCCATGTGCTGCCGCACGTAGTCCACGTTGATGCCGAACTCGCTCGTGAGCTGGTGGCCGATGCCAAGTGATGATTGCAGGCTGTGCGGCGTGTGCATGTCGTGCTTGATGAGGATTGGCGCCGGCGAGCCAGACTGGCCAGCGATCACCCGCGCACGCAGCACCGCCGGATCCGTGGTGCCCGGGTTGGTGAAATTGTACGTACGCCACGTGGAGTTCTTCCGCTCCTGGAAGCCGATGAAGCTCGTCACGCGATCATAGATGATGCCGAAGCCGCCGCGCACGAACGTCCGGTTCTGGTTCGTGGGATCCCACGAAAAACTCACGCGCGGCGAGAAGTTGCCCAGCTGGTTCTTCCGATTGCCTGTGTTGAGGTAGTCAGCGAGTGCCGGAATGGCCTGGAGCTTCGGATCGCCGGCCCACGGCACCGTGTAGTTGTTGTTCATCGTGTTGAACTCCGCGTCGTGCCGGAGTCCAAGCGACAGCGTGAAGTTCTCGCGCATGCGCCACTCGTCGTTCACGTACACGCCGGTGGTGTAGCCCGTGGCGTTCGCGTCGGCGTCGGACGTGCCGTTGGGATCCGTGAATCCCACCGCGATGGACGCCGTGTTGGGAAGGGTGGACGTGTCCGTGAGGAAGTTGAACGATCCATCCTTGTTGTTCGGGAAGGTCTGGCGAGCGGCAATGCTGCTGGCCTCCACGCCGAACTTCACCACGTGCGATCCCATGACATTGTCCACCGTCTTCGTCGCGCGATCCACGAGGCGGAGGTGCGTTTCCTTGAGGATGAGCGGAAAGCCGGAGGTGCCCAGCACCACGCCGGGATACGCGAACTGCGGGCCCGGATGCAGGGGCGCTTCATTGTGATTCCAGCTCACAAGCTGGAGACTGCCCTCGTTCACGAAGCTGCCGCCCGGTGCCAGGTACCGCTGCCGTAGCTGGCCCGTGTAGATCTTGTAATCCTGCGAGATGCCGCTCACCTGCGCCACTCGGCCGCCGAAGTTGCCCTCGCCCTTGAGGTAGCGCGCCGATCCCATGAAATCGTACGTCACGGCCGGGCTGCTCACGTAGGTGAGCCGGCCAAAACCAGTGTGGTTGTTGTTCGGCGCCAGGAACGACCCCTTGTACTGCGTGAACGCCGCACCGCTGGTGGGATTGACGTCGAGGAAGAAGTTGGTGGCAGCGAGCTCGTAGCTTGCGGCGTAAAAGAGCTTGTCCCGCATGATGGGGCCGCGGAAGTTGAATCCCAACTGCTTGCGGCCGAAGTCCGGCACGGCCGCCTGAAAGGCATTGCGCGCGATGAACGTCTTGTTCTGGAAGAAGCCGAATGCCGACCCTTCGAACTTGTTGGTACCGCGGCGGCTCTCGGCGCTGATGACGTATGAGCCAGCGCGCGTGAACTCCGCGTCGTACGGGTTGGTGTACACGCGAAACTGCTCCAGCGCTTCCTGCGGCAGCGGCGACCCCGTCTGGCCCAGCCCGACGATGTTGCCGTTGAACAGGCTCTTCATCTCCACGCCGTCCATGTAGACGTTGAAGAAGCGGAGGTCGGGAGCTGCACCGCCCGAGGGCAGCGTCCGCCCCGACTGAGGCGCGTACGTCTTGATGCCAGGCGCAATGCCGGCCAGGTTCATCACGCCCCGCGCGTTCAGCGGGAGATTCTCGATCTCCTCCTTCATCACCGGCGCGGACACGGACATGCGTTGCACCTCCACCTGCTTCACGCGTTCGCCCACCACGCTCTGCGACGAAAGCTCGGCCGCTCCCTTCTCGAGGTCGAACTCCAGCCGCGCGCGCTGGCCGATCGCAAGCTGTACGGTCTGGAGAGTGGGCTTGAAGCCGATGATACGCACCGTCACCATGTACCGGCCGGCGAACAGGCCCAGCACCCGAAAGTCGCCCGTTGAGCGCGTGGTGGCACGCGCCGTCTCCTGCGTCGCCGTGTTCACCACCGTCACCTGCGCGCCGGACACCGGCGCGCCTTCACTCTTTACCGATCCCTCGAGGGTAATGGTATTCTGGGCGAGCGCCGGGAGGCTCATCGCAACGACGAGCGTCGCCACTGTAAGCAGGCGCTGAAGGAATGGTCGCATGGTGGGGACAGGAACGAGGGAATGTGGGGCCGTCATGCGCGAAGGCGAACCAGAATGGACTCGCGTCGGCGCGGCTGATGGCAGCATTATATTTGCCACCACCGGGAATGGCTACGCGTCCCGCGCATAAAAC
>JACMOE010000195.1 GCA_014378185.1 Gemmatimonadaceae bacterium
ACTTCGCGCGACGCGGGGCGGATCTCCACCACGAACATCGGCTCGCGGAATCCGCCCGGCAGGCCTCGCCGCTGACCCACCGTATAGCGCGCGAAGCCGTCATGCCGGCCCAGGACCGTGCCATCGGCCCGCACGAATGATCCCGGGCTGAGCGACGGTGCATCCGCGCCGAGCTCACGCGCGATGATCTTCGTGTGGTCGCCATCTGGTACGAAGCAGATGTCCTGGCTCTCGGCTTTCTCCGCAATGAGTTCGAGGCCGAGCTCGTGTGCCACCGCACGAGTCTCCGCCTTGGTCTGCGCGCCCACGGGGAGAAGCATGCGCGCGAGTACGCCGCGCTCGATGCCCCACAGGAAATACGACTGGTCCTTGAGCGGATCGAGGCCCCGATGCAGCACGCCATTGCGCACCTGGGCGTAATGACCGGTGGCGATCCACCGCGCATCGATGGCATCCGCCTTCCGGAGCAAGTCGCGGAACTTGGTGAACGTGTTGCAGCGCACGCAGGGAATGGGCGTGCGCCCGCGTGCGTATTCGCTCACGAAATCCTGCACGACGTCGCGGCCGAACGCGGTCTCGAGATTGAGGACGTAATGCGGCACGCCGAGCTGTTCGCAGATGCGCCGTGCGTCGTTCACGCTGTCGAGCGAGCAGCAGGGACGGTCGGGAAGATCCTCGCCGTGGCAGAACAGCTTCATCGTCGCCCCGACGACGTCGTACCCCTGCTTCACAAGCAGGGCCGCCGCCACCGACGAATCCACGCCGCCGCTCATGGCGACCAGCACACGCTCGCGCATCAGGCCGTCGCGAGCCGGCGTGCCTTGTCCACGAGCATTGGAAAGACTTCCGCAACGCGCTGGACACACGCATCGGTGGTCAACGAGCCGAGGCTCATCCGGATGGCGGACGACGCGACATCGGCCTGCACGCCGAGGGCGGCAAGCACGTGCGACGGCGTGATGCTCCCGCTCTGGCATGCCGAGCCCGCGGAGCAGGCGATGCCGCGCAGGTCGAGCGCCATGAGCAGCGACTCGCTGTCGGTGCCCGGCACGGATATGCTGATGATGTGCGGCGCACGGGGCGCGCCGCGGCCGTGAATCACAGCGTCGGGAATGCGCTCCAGGAGCGCGGCCTCGAGCCGATCGCGACGCGTGGCCAGCACTGACCACTCGTGCTCGCGCTCGGCGACCGCGAGCACCGCGGCGCGGGCGAGACCCACCGCCATGGCGACGTTCTCCGTGCCCGGGCGACGCCCGCGATCCTGCGCGCCGCCGAACATCAGCGGCTCGAGTGGCGTTCCGCGCCGCACATAGAGTGCGCCGATGCCCTTGGGCGCGCCAATCTTGTGACCAGAGAGGCTGAGCACGTCGAACGGCGTGGTGCGCGCGTCGAGCAATACCTTGCCGAACGCCTGTACGGCATCGGTATGAAAGACGGCGCCCTTCGCCTTCGCGCGCGCCGCCAGCGCCGGCACAGGTTGCATCACGCCGATTTCGTTGTTCACCCACATCACCGAACAGATGGCCACGGAGCCGTCTACCAGCGCATCGAACGATGCGTCGTCCACGAGGCCGTCGCTCGTCATGGCGAGCGATCGCTCCTCACCACCTTCCCGCGTGACCTGATGCGCAGCGGCGAGGACCGCCTTGTGCTCGATCGGCGTGGTAACGACCACGTTCCGCCCCTCCGAGCGTCGTGCGCGCCAGACGCCGAGCAGGGCCAGGTTGTCCGCTTCGGTGCCGCAGGAAGTGAAGATGATTTCGTCTGCCGAGGCGCCCAGGCAGTTCGCGACCCGTTCGTGCGCCTCGTCCAGCGCGGTCCGCGCCTCGCGGCCCCAGCGATGGACGCTCGACGGGTTGCCGAAGCGTGCCCCGAAGAACGGCTGCATGGCGGCCAGCACTTCGTCGCGCACCGGGGTCGTGGCGGCGTGGTCCAGGTAGATGGGCTCTGGCATACGGTTGTAAGCTAATGAATCAAGACGATTCGCGCGAAGCCGGCCGCGCCGAGTCCGGGCTTGACACAATGCGGCATGCCTCGCCGTATTGTTGGCCATGACCGATCCGGAAGCCCCACTGCCGGCCTCGTGGGCGGACGCACGGCCCCTGAGCCGCTACCCCACGCACGAAGCTCGGGAGAGCGCCATTCGCATCCTCACCGACGCCTATGCGTACGATGCCATTACTGAAGTCGAATTCGAGCGCCGGCTCGGCCGGCTGAGCGTGGCCGACAGCGGAGCGGCCATCGGCGCCATCGTCGCTGACCTTCCCGTGATGGGCACGACCGACGGACGGTCTTCCCGACGCCTGCTTCCCACGCCGCGGTCGCGCATCACCGGCTTCATGAGCGAGATTCGCCGCACCGGACCCTGGGTGGTGCCCGAGCACCTGTCCATTCGGGCCGTGATGTGCGACATGAAGATCGACTTGCGCTACGCCGTCATCCCGTCGCCGTGCACCATCCACGTGAGGGCCGTGATGGCGAACGTGTCCCTGCTGGTGCCGCCTGGACTCACCGTCGAATTCGACATGCAGCCGTTTCTCGCCGCTGTGGGTAGCGATGCGGCTGGAGGCACGCAGGGCGGCCATGCCGACGCGCACGTGCGGGTTGTTGGAACTGCAGTGATGTCCGAGGTGCGCGTCCGGGTTCGTTGAGCGCACGCGCGGCGAGTCAACGTCCACCGCTCGCGATGTATTCCGTCTTGCGCGCATTGCTTCCGGCGATGACCACGATGTTCCCCGGCTTCGAGGCGATCAACATATCGACGGGATGGAACTGAGGAGTTGTCTGTGCTCGTGCGCTCGATGTGAAGCACGTGATCGCCACGGCGACACACGATACTCCTCATCGTAGCGCGTACTTCGCCGCAAGCTTGAGCGCGCCGTACGTGCCACGCTCGGGGCGCGTGAGCATCGCGTTGGCGGCGTCGTCATTCACGAAGCGCTCCGCGACAGGGTCCCACGTGAGCGGGCGCCCGGTCTTCATCGCGATCCAGCTGAGGATGCAGGCCGCGTTGCTGCGATGCGCGATGGGTGCCGGCGCGAGCGGCGTGGCGCGCGACTTCACACACTCGAGCCAGTTCCGATGGTGGGAGACGCTCGGCGTCATGTGCACGGTGACGCCCGCGGGATCGAGCAGTTTCGGATCGCTTGCGTCCGGAGGCTTCAGCATCGTCGGGTTGGCAGTGGGGTCGCTGGCCGTTGCCGCCTCCGAGCCGCGCGACACCCAGATCCAGCCTTCGTCGCCAATGAAGCGGATGCCGTTGGGGAACTTGTCCGACACGGTCATGATCACCTTGCCGGGATACTCCAGCTCGATGTGGTATGCGCCGTGAACATTCCAGATCTTGTTGGTGGGAAACTCGCCGCGCCCCTCGATGCGGCTCGGGCCGGTGAGTTCCGTGTTCATGCCCCAGTGCGCCGTGTCGAAATGGTGGGCGCCCCACCCGGTGATCATGCCGAGGCTGTAGTTCTCGTTGCGCAGCCAGCCGGGCCGCGAGTTGACGTCGGGATCGCCGATGCGGTCGAGCCCCTGCGGATGGACGCGTTGCTCGGTGTAGTAGACCTCCGGGGTGGGTCCGAGCCACATGTCGTAGTCGAGGTTCGACGGCACCGGCTGCGACGGATTGTCTGGTGCGGTGGGATCAATCGGCAGACCGATCTCGACGCGGCGCAGGGTGCCCACGCGGCCGCTGCGGACGAGTTCCACACCTTTTCGGAACTGCTCGTTGGGACCCCACGAGCGCTGTTGACTGCCCACCTGGAGGATGCGCCCGGTTTTCGCCACCACCGTGCGGAGCATCTGCCCCTCGGCATGCGTCATCGTGAACGGCTTCTGGAGGTAGACGTCCTTGCCGGCCATGAGCGCGGTGAGCGCGACCTGCGCGTGCTGGTGATCCGGCAGGCTGATCGACACCGCGTCGATGTCGGTCCGCGCAAGCAATTCGTGGTAGTCGCGGTAGGCGGACACCTCGGGCCGGGCCCAGACCTTGTTGGCGTAGAGGTCGGCCACGTGCCGCTTGCCGCTGGCGGCGCGCCGCGAATCGAGGTCACACACGGCCAGCACCTCGGCCAGGTCCGAGCTCGCAATGCCGGGGAAGTCATGCGACTGGCCGATGCGCCCACACCCGATGTGCCCCACGCGGATGCGGTTGCTCGGCGCGGTTGCGCCGAACAGGTGCGAGGGGATGAACATGGGCGCGGCGAGCACGCCGACCGCCAGGGCACTCTTCTGGAAAAATGCGCGGCGGTTGATGCCGTCTGGCGTTGTGTCGTGATCGGTCATGCGAGCCTCATCGGCGGCGGAGGGTGGCCAGGGGTCGAATATGGCGTGCGCGCCCGGTCACCGCGAATCTGCAGTGCGCCGCCTGGTTGAACGTGAGAAGCTCAACAATACGGCAACATCAACGGCTGCACCGTGGAGGTACGCGGAGCTACGCGGAGGGACGGCACAATCGACACGAAGCCCGACTTGTCAGGCACCGCTGCCGTAGAACTTCGCGCGCACGGCCCAGAGCGCGGGGAAAAACTTCTGGTCGATGGTGCGCGCGAGGTACTTGGCGCCGAGTGTCCCGCCGGTGCCGCCCGTGAGCGGGCCGAGAACACGTTCGACCAACTGGACGTGCTTGAATCGCCACTGGCCGAACTGCTGTTCGTACTCGAGCAGGGCTTCTGCGAGGAAGAACAGCGTCGTGGGACGCTCCCCCATGTAGAGTTGCTCGAGCTCGATCGACTGCGCACGCAGCAGATCGAGGTACAGGTCCTGGAGTGGTGGGCGGTCGAGCGCGCGCTGGATCACGGCCGGAATGGGCCCATGCTCCTGAAGCACGTTCATGAAGTGCGGCTCGCGCAGGCCGGACGCCGCTTCGATAGCGCGGAACTGCACGCTCTGCGACCCGCTGGAGCTGCCGAGATGTTGCCGGAATTCTGCGAAGTGTTGCGGGGGAAGTGTCTCGAGCGCCGAGAGCTGGGCGGACACGATGCGCATGAGGGCGTTGATGCGGCCCATGCGGAACAGCGCGAACTCCGCCTCGTGATCGACGAATGCCGCCACGAGGAGGTCGACCTCGTGCAATATCTCCTTGAACCACAGCTCACTCGCCTGGTGGACGATGATGAACAGCAACTCGTCGGCATGCGCCGATCTCGGCCGCTGCAGCTCGAGCAGCTTGTCGAGCGCCAGGTAGGAGCCGTAGGTGACGTCCGCGGCGTCTTCGCTCAAAATGTCGATACCTCGAGCGAGCCGATGTCATCGACACGCATCATTTCGGTGGTGAAGAACGGCTCTCCGTATCGAGCGCGGATCAGCGACCCGTACGTGGCAGCGTAGTGCGTAACGACGTCGTACAATGGCTCGCCAGTGGGATACACTTCGCCCGCCTGTGTGGCGCCGTCGAACTGGGATGCGTAGCACCGGATGGCGCGCATCTTCTGCTCGAACTCCTCGCTGATGTCCACCACGAACGTGGGCCGCACGAAGTCCTGCCGATAGGCCAGGGTATGCACGATCTTGTGCGGCCGATGCTTCGGTACGTCGGGCGCGATTTTGGCGAGGCCAGCTACGAAGCACGCGTCGCGCACCAGTTGGGCGGTGATGCGATGATCCGGATGACGACCATCCAGCGCGGGCGCGATGACGACGCGCGGCGCCAGGCGCCTGATCACGCGCGCGAGCGCCTCGCGGGTGGCCGGCGTGTTCTCGATTCCGGCGTCGGGCAGTCCAAGCGTCTCGCGCACGCCCACGCCGAGCACCGCCGCTGCCTGCTCCGCCTCGGCCATGCGCAGCGCGGCTGACCCGCGAGTGCCCATTTCGCCCTGCGTGAGGTCGAGGATGGCAGTGTGCTGGCCGAGCTTGGCGGCCTTGATGAGGGTGCCGCCGCATGTGAGCTCGACGTCGTCGCGGTGCGCGGCGATGGCCAGGATGGTGATGGTTGCCATGCACGAATATACAGGTCGGGTCGGACAGCCTGACAGGCTGGCCCGCCGGCCGCTGCGCGTGACCGAGATCACCATGATGGCCACCACGCCCAGTCCGCTCACCAGCAGCCCCATTGACCACAGCCGGTGC
>JACMOE010000196.1 GCA_014378185.1 Gemmatimonadaceae bacterium
AAGTCAGGCGAGACCAAGCTTGGCGGCGAGTCCAAGTCGGGCGAGTCCAAGTCGGGCGAGTCCAAATCGGGCGAGTCCAAGTCCGGCGGGGAGCAGAAGGGGGCCGGACAGCAGGCGAGTGCCGCTGCGGACGAGATGGATCGCGCGGCGAAGTCCATGCAGGAGGCGCGCAGCGACCAGGTCAAGGAGTGGAAACAGGAACTCACGTCGGAGCTCGACCAGTCCGTGCAGGAAATGATGCAGTTGGCGCGCGAGGAACGGTCGCTCGAGCAGAAGGCGCGCAACGGCGCGTCGGCAGACGAGCGTCGAAGTGCGCAGAGTGCCATCGAGCAGGGCGTGGACAAGGCCAGCGAGCGGTTGAACGGCGCGGGCAAGAAGAGCGCGCTGCTCTCCGGCAGCACGCAGCGTGCGGTGGCAGACGCCAGGACCAAGGTGTCGCAGGCCACGGAAAGCGTCAGCCAGCCAAACAGCAGCGGGCAGAAGCAGGCCGGCGCGCTCGGCGACGCGGCCGACGCATTGACGAAAGCAGCGGCATCACTCGCGCGCGATCGCGAGCGCGCTAACAACGCCACGAGCGCGTCGGGCTTCGACGAGATGCTCAAGCAGATGCAGCAGATGGCCCAGAAGCAGGGCCAGATCAACGGTCAGGCGCAGAGCCTCTTCAACATGCCGAATGGCCAGAGTGCGGCTGCGCAATCGCTCGCGCGCGCGCTGGCGCAGAAGCAACGGCAGCTCTCCGAGCAGCTCGAGGATGCGGGCGACGCCGCGGGCGGTGCTCGTGCCGCGCAGCTCGCGCAGGAGGCGCGGCAGCTTGCCGAGGCGCTCGACAACGGACGTCTCGATGGCGGAACGCTCGCCCGTCAGCAACAGCTCTTTCGGCGACTGCTCGATGCGGGCAAGTCGCTCGAAAAGGAGGAGCGCGACGATAGCGGCAAGCGAGAGGCGAAATCGGCGACGGGCAGTGACGCCTTCAGCCCGAATGGCAAGGTCGACGCACGGGCCGCCGTGAAGTTCCGGCCGCCCACCTGGCAGGAGCTTCGCACCCTGTCCGCCGACGAGCGCCGAGCCATCCTCGACTACTTCGCGCGGCTGAACGGTGCCAGTGCGCCTGCGCGTTAAGGGCCGCTGCGCGCGCTGGGTGCTCGGCGCGTTGCTCATCGTCGTTTCACAGCCGCTCTTCGCGACTGCGGTGGCGCGCGCGCAGGAGCAGGAACGCCCTGATGTGATGCGCGCGCTGGAACTCGAGAACAACGGCAAGTACAAGGAGGCGGCGGTGCTCTTTCGCGCGGCGATTCGCGTGGCGCCGTCACCCAACTCGGTGTTGGGCCTCGAGCGCGTGTACGCGGAGCTGGGCATGACAGATTCGCTCCTGGCACCATTGGACACCGTCATCTCCCAGCATCCACGGGAGTCGGTGTATCGTACGATCCAGTTGCGCACCTTGCAGACTCTTCGCCGCGACGAGCGCCAGCGCGATGCCTTCGAGCAATGGGTACGTGCCGTGCCGCGCGATGCCACGCCGTATCGCGAATACGCTCGGCTGCTCATCCAGCTCGGCCGCGCCGGCGCCGCTGACAGCATCGTGATGCGCGGCCGGACGGCGCTCGGCAGCCTCCCCGACCTGGAATACGAGAATGCACAGCTGCGCGCCGCGATGGGCCAATGGCAGCCCAGCGCCCAGGCGTGGCGTCGTGCGTTGCCCGCAGCGCCGCACCTCGCCATAGCGGCCGCTTATTCGCTGTCACCCGCACCACCCGCGCTGCGCGACAGCATCCGCGCGGCGCTCGCCAGCCTCCCCGCCGATCCAGGCTCGCGCCGTGCGCTTGCCGAGCTTGCCCTTGGGTGGAGCAATCCGCAGGAGGCGTGGAGCTTTCTCGCTGCTCTGCGTCCCGACACAGCGGTTGCCACCATGTGGGAGGATTTTGGCGATCGCGCGTTCACGGGCGAGTTGTGGAGCATGGCGCACGACGCCTTCATTGCCGCCCTCAAGGTGCGATGGACCGCGCCGCTGGCGACGCGCGCTGCGACGGCGGCATTGCGCGCCGGCGCGCCGGCGGAAGTGGCCGCGTTGGTGCCACTCGCATATTGGGGCGCGGACTCGCTGAGCGCGGCGCGGGAGTTCCTGTCGCTGAACGTTGCAGCCCTCGTGGCGCTTGGCCGAGCCACTGAGGCTGACAATCTCGTGGCGGGCTATGATCGCCTCCTGGTTCCAGCGCAGCGCATGCGCCTGGCGCAAGTCCTGGCGACCGCGTGGGTGCGGGCAGGCGATCTTCCCAGGGCACGAGCGGCACTGCGGGCCGCCGGACCAGAGGCCGAATCCGGAGAAGCCGCCGGCTGGTTGGCACTCTTTGACGGGCAACTCAACGCAGCCCGCTCGTTGCTCCGCACGGTGCGCGAACCGAGCGCTGATCTCGCGCTCGCCATGGGCATCGTGGCGCGCGCACGCGGCGATACGGCCCCCGAGCTGGGTACCGCGTTCCTCACGCTCGCCCGCGGCGACAGCGGCAAGGCTTCGGCGGCATTCGTTGTCGCGGCCGCGCAGCATCCAGAAGTCGCGCCGGCGCTGCTGCTCGTGGCAGCTAGGCTCCGCGCCGCCGCTCCGGATGCGGCCATTCCCATCTGGGCGCGAATCGTGGCGGAGCATCCAGCCGCACCCGAG
>JACMOE010000197.1 GCA_014378185.1 Gemmatimonadaceae bacterium
ATCATGTGGAGCCGCTGCCGCGGATCCATTCCGTTGAATGGCTCGTCCAGCAGCAGCACCGCGGGTTCATGCACCAGCGCGCCAGCGATCTTGATCCGCTGGCGCATTCCCTTGGAGTATGTGGACACCAGTCGGCCTTCCGCCGCACCCATGTCCACGAGCGCGATGGCGCGCCGTGCCGCGGCCTCCGGATCCGGCAGCCGTTGCAGCTTCGCGCTCATGAGCGCGAATTCCCATCCCGTGAGAAAGGGCTGCACGGCCTCGCCTTCCGGCACCAGCGCGATACTCCCATAGATGTCCGGATTGCCAGTGGGCGGCACGCCGTCCACTGATACGTCGCCGGCGGACGGACGCAGCAGGCCGGCCAGCATGTGCAGGATAGTCGTCTTGCCGGCACCGTTCGGCCCCAGCAGCCCGGTGATGCCCGGCGTGAGCGTGAACGACACATCGTTGACCGCGACCACGTTGCCGTACCATCGCGACACGTGGCGCAACTCCACGACATGGGGCGCAACATCCGCCTGGGGCGTGAACGCCACCACGCCGCCCCCTGCGATCGCCGCGCTCACGCGTCGCCCCGCCGGTAGCGATTGAGCAGCAGCGCTACGGCGAGCGCTGTCACAGCCGCCATCACGCCCAGGTATGCCGTGCCGGGAAGATCCGCGCGGCCCACGGCCGAGCGACGCAACGCCTCGATCTCGAAGAGCCAGCTCGTGTACCCTTTCACGAGCAGCGTGGGGTTGGCCAGCACGGCGTATCGCTTCACGTTCCCGGACGCGACCACCTGAATCATGCGGGACATGGCGGCGGTGAGGAGAAAGAACGAGATCACGGCCGCCGATGCATACCCGCGTCGCGACGCTTTGGACGACAACCCCAGGCCGATGGCCGCGAAAAACAGCGATACCATCACCGTGCCGCCCAGGATCGGAAACAACTTGGGCCACTCGGTCACGAACGTCGGCCACGGCTTGTCGCTGAGGAACACGCGCCCCAGGAACAGCATGAGCTGCGGGCCAAGGGTGAGCACGAGCATGGCACCGGTGAGTGCAGCCAGCTTGGCGAGGGCGTAATCCACCCCGCGCAACGGACGCGAAAGGTAGAGCGACAGCATGCCCTGCTGCCGATCCGTGACGATGAGTTCCGGTGCCTGCGCCGCCGCGAACAACGCGAGCAGGAACGCGGTGAACTCCAGGTTGTCGGCGTAGTTGAGGAACTGCGTCATGTTGCTGGCCGACGCGACGCCGATCTGGATGAGGGCCGGCAGGTAGATGATGGCCGCCACGAGCACAGGCAGTAACTTCGCCCTCTCGCCGCGACCCAGTCCGAACGCGGAGCGGAACGAGAAGAGCAACAGCGTGCGGAATGCATAGCCTCGCCCATGCCGGACGCCCGTGTAGCGCTGGTAGCCCAGGTCATAGATGGCGCCTGCGGTCTGGATTTCAGCCATGCAGCACCTCGGGAGCCTGGTCGCGGAACAGCTCCTCCAGCTTGTGACGCGTCACTTCCATGCGGGAGATGGGCACCGAGAGCGATGCCGCCACGTCGCGCACCACGTCGTAGATGTCGTCGTTGGCGAAGGCAATGCGGAGCGCTCGGCCGTTGCCCTCCACTTCGACACCCTGCGCCCGGAGCTGCGCCGCGAACTCGGGCACGTCATCATCGATCTCCACCAGGATGCGCCGGCTGCGCTCCGTGAACGCGGACACACTCCCGGCGTACTGCAGCTTGCCCCCGTCGATGGCCAGCAGGTACTCGCACACCCGCTCGATCTCGCCCAGCAGGTGCGACGTGACCACCACGGCGATACCGAACTCGCGGCCCGTGCGCTCTACCAGGGACAGCATCTCGTCGCGGCCCTCGGGGTCGAGGCCGTTCGTCGGCTCGTCAAGCAGCAGCAGACGTGGGTCGTGTGCCAGCGCCTGTGCGAGCTTGATCCGCTGCTTCATGCCGGTGGAGTATGTGCCGATGAGGCGATAGCGCTCCTCGTGCAGGCCGACATGCCGCAGCATCTCGGCCGCGCGTTCGCGCGCGGAGGGAAAGGGCAGTCCGGACATCTGCGCCATGTGCGTCACGAAGTCCGTGCCACTCACGTCCAGGGGAAGGCAGTCGTGCTCCGGCATGTAGCCCACGAGCGCGCGCAACTCCATCGCCTGCGTGCGCACGTCGTAGCCGAGCACCGTGACGCTGCCACTGGTGGGCTCGAGCAGTCCGAGCAGGATGCGGAGGAACGTGCTCTTGCCGGCGCCGTTTGCACCGACGAACCCGATGATGCCGGGTTCGATGTCCACGGTAAGGCCGTCGAGTGCCTGGACGCCGGGATACGTCCGTGTGAGATCGCGTGCGCTGATGAGCGGCAAGCTGCAGTGGGATTGGGGAGTTTGCGCGCGACAAGCTTCGCGCGCCGAACTGCTCAGCGCAATGCCCGGCAGCATACCTAAGGCTGCGAGCAGCAGCAGTCTGGTCGTATCTAGTCGTTCTCGTGTACTCGTACTAGTGCGCTTTGGTACTCAGTACCCGCGTCTGTTGTTGGTACTGGCACTCTACGGGCCGGAGATTCGGCGCGATGCTTACCGGAGCGTTGCGCAACTACTGGATGTCGAGCTACCACCTCCGCCGCGTCACGGTTTACGACTTCGCCCGCAAGGCCGAGCTCACGGACGAACCGTGACCACGCGCTTCTCCTCGTGCGACAGGTACGCGGCCTCGATGATCTCCAGCCCGGCCACGACATCCGCCACCGGCACGGGC
>JACMOE010000198.1 GCA_014378185.1 Gemmatimonadaceae bacterium
CAGGTAGCACCCTCGACGCCCAAGGCACCGCGATGCGCCGCGGCATCCACACCGCGCGCGAGCCCGCTGATGACGCAAGCCCCGGCCCGCGCGAGCGTGCGCGCCAGCTCCGCCGTTACTCGCTCAGCGTAGGGCGTGGCGCGCCGAGTGCCGACGATGGCCACGCAGGGACGACCCAGAATCGCGAGGTCACCGCGCACCCAGATGCGCCTCGGAGGCGAATGGAGATCACGGAGCGCCTCCGGATAATCGGCGTCGCTCCTCTGTATCTCACGGCAGCGCAATGTCCTTGACCGGCGCCAATGACGCCTTCTTCATCGCGAGCAGCTGACGCCACCACGCAAGCTTGAGCTCCTCGAGGCCAGTGCGGCCAGCCGCAGAGATGGCATATACGCCGAACGCGCCCTTCGCCTTGATGGGAGCCGGCTCATCCTCGCCGAGCAGGTCCATTTTCGTGAAAACAACACAGTGCGGCTTTTCCGCCAGCTCGGCAGAATACTGCGCGACCTCATTGCGGAGCTGGTCATACTCGGCCTGCCAGTCCAGCGAGTCGATCGAGATGAGGAACGCGAGCAGTCGCGTGCGCTCGATGTGGCGAAGGAACTTGAGGCCCAGGCCCTTGCCCTCGTGGGCGCCCTCGATGATGCCCGGGATGTCAGCGACCACGAAGGTGCGGCTGTCGCTCATCTGCACCACGCCCAGGTTGGGAGCGAGCGTGGTGAATGGATAGTCGCCGATTTTTGGGGTAGCCGCGCTGATTACAGACAGCAGCGTGGACTTGCCCGCGTTGGGCTGGCCCACGAGCCCGATGTCCGCGATGAGCTTGAGTTCGAGTTCGATCGTGAACAGCTGCCCTTCTTCTCCAGGCTGCCACTCGCGCGGGCTACGATGCACCGACGTGGCGAACCAGCTGTTGCCCTTCCCTCCTCGGCCGCCCTTCGCAAGGATGAACGTGTCGCCGTCCTCGAGCACCTCGCCGATGATCTCGCCCGTGTCATGGTTGCGGATCACGGTACCGGGAGGAACCGGCAGGGTGATGTCCGCACCGGAATGGCCCGTCATGTTGGACCCGCTGCCGTGCATGCCTCGCTCCGCTTCCCACTGGTCGCGGTAGCTGTAGTCCAGCAGAGTGGCCAGGTTGCTGTCAGCGCGCAATATGACATCCCCTCCCTTGCCTCCGTCGCCCCCATCGGGCCCGCCCAGCGGGGCGAACTTTTCACGACGGAAGCTGGCGATGCCCGAGCCGCCGGAACCGGCGGTGACACGGACGATGACGCGATCGATGAACATCCTGATGGTCTGGCGAAGGTAAGGTGCTTCAGGCGAGGAGCATAACCGCTCGACCGCCGAGCGCATCAAAAATGCGCAGCTTGAAAGTTAGTTCGATACGAGTGTCGCGCGCAGGGAATCCACGCCTCCGCCCCAGTCCTGCGACGTGGCGATCACGCCGTGACGGAGCGTACCTCGCCCACGATCTCTCCGGGAGTGTTGCGCAGGGTTCGGCGCGCAAACCCCGCGAGCCGAGGCGGCAGGTCGCGCGGCAGTGCACCGTAGTGCTGGAGAGCGGCGATCACGGCGGGAAACTGTGCGCGTTGGGCGCCGCACTCC
>JACMOE010000199.1 GCA_014378185.1 Gemmatimonadaceae bacterium
CCCGACAGGGTCCCCATCCAACCTCCACCAGTCCGCCAGTCTGGCGGGGGGCGAGGAGGGCGTCGGCCTCCACGAGGCCTACGATGGCGCCCGCATGGCGCATCACGCCGAGCACGATGCTGTCCACCTGGTCAGCGCCGGGCGTCTCGCGCAGCTCGGCGAGGTCGATGGTGATGGCGTCATCCACGTCGTCGATCAGTATGCCCACGCGCACGCCCCCGCGCCGAAAGATGAGCACCGCGTCGCGCAGCGCGAGTGGCAGCCCGAGCGCATGGTGTGGAGAATACACCGGCGTGAGCGAGCCGCGCACCGTGACGACGCCCAGCATTGCCGGCGGCATTTCGGGCACGTGGTGGATCACCGGCAGGTCGATCACCTCGTCCACCGTGAGCAGCTCCACCCCGAATCGCTCGCCCCCGATGCGGAACATGAGGAGATCCACGATGCCCTCGCGCGCTCGGGCGCGATCGCGCATGGAACGATACGGCGTGCGCGGCTGCGTCACGACCGGGGGCGCAACGGGCGCCTGTCCGGACGCCACGCGCTCCGCCGCCTGCGCCGCCGCGAGCGCCCGTGCCAGTTCCACCGGCGTGGAGTTCCGCGGCTTGCGCGGCGTCACCGGCGCGGTCGGCGCTGCCGGCGCCGGTGGCGCGGGCACGGCGGGCGCTGCCAGTTCGCTGTAGCGCAGGCGCCTCTTCGTCATTCCTGGTCGTCGGCCACGTCCGTCATCAGCTCGGCGTCGATCTGCGTGAGCCGCCGCATGGCTCCAACGAACAGCGCCTGGGTGGCGAGCGTGTTCACGCGTCGCGGCACGCCTGCGCTGCGCGCAGCAAGCACCTCGAGCGCACCATCGGAGAACACGCCAGCCCTGGCGCGGCCCGCGACGGTGAGCCGGTGATGCACGTAGCCGCGCACGTCGTCGGGCTCCATCGGCTCCACATGGAAACGCAAGCTCACTCGCTGGTCGATCTGCGGTCGCTTGCGCACGCGATCCCGAAGCTCCGGCTGTCCGAGGAGCACCACATGGATGTGCTTGTCCTGCCGATCCTCGTGGTTCGTGAGCAGGCGGATCTCCTCGAGCAGCGAGGGGCTGGCCAGTTGCGCCTCGTCCACCAGCAGCACCGGTCGGCGCCCTTCCGCGTGCAGGGCGGCGAGCCGCGCCCCGATGGCCATGATGACATCGAGCTTGCCGCGCGGTGGGGTGTCGATGCCAATGCCGCGCGCGACGACGGCGAGCATCTGCGCGGGTGTCACCTTGGGATACGGCATCGCAATCACGTCGCACGGTGAATCGGCGAGGCCGTCCGCCAGCGCCTGCGCGAGCATGGTCTTGCCGCAACCGATCTCCCCGGTGATCAGCGACAGCCCGCCACGCAGTTCCGTTGCATCATACACCAGCCGCGCGAAGCCCTCCGCGAACGCCTCCGACCGATACACGAATTCCGGATCGGGCGTGTTGGCGAACGCGCGCCGCGACAACTGCCAGTGCGCCTCGATCATGTGCGCACCATGCGGCGGGCGTCGAGGTGCTGGACCACGGCGCCCGCCACGTCACCGAGCGCCGCAACCTGGTCCGCGCCCGCACGCACGAGGGCCGCATGCGGCATGCCGTAGATGGTGGACGTGCCCTTGTCCTGCACGATGCCAGCCCCGCCAGCGGAGCGAATGCTCTGCAGGCCGTCGGCCCCGTCGCGACCCATGCCGGTGAGCACCACGCCCACGCTCTGCCGACCGAAATGCCTGGCCACCGACTCGAACAACGGATCCGCCGCGGGCTTCACGCCCCAGATGGTGGCACCGTCATCGAGCACCAGCACGCGTGGTCCACCCGGCGCCTGCGCCACGCGCATGTGTCTGCCACCCGGCGCAAGGTAGACATGGTTGTTCTCGATCGCCTCCCCCTCCTGTGCCTCCGTGACGCGCAGGTGACTCATGGAATCGAGGCGCGCCGCGAGGCTGCGCGTGAACCCGGGTGGCATGTGCTGCACCACGAACACCGCGGCGTCGAGGTCGTCGGGCAGGTTGGGAATGACTTCCGCAAGCGCGCGTGGACCACCGGTTGACGCAGCGATGGCCACGGCCAACGCGGCGCGCGCGGGCGCGCGCCGAGGCGACGGCACCGCCACGCGCGGCCGCGCGAGCAGCGGCACTCCGCCAAGGTTGACCTGCGATGCGGCAGCGAGCGCCGCGAGCACCGTTTCACCAATCGACGCGAGGTCGAGGCTGATCGGGCCGGACGGTTTCCGCACGAAGTCCACGGCGCCGAGCTCAAGGCAGCGCAGCGTGAGGTCCATGCTGCCCGGCGTGCCCGCCGCGCTCAACATGACCACGGCGCGCGGTGTCTCGCTCATGATGTAGCCGAGCGTCTGCAGCCCATCCAGCTCCGGCATCTCGACATCGAGGGTCACGATGTCGGGATTCAGCGCGTGAATCTGGCGCAGGGCATCCCGCCCGTTGCGCGCCGTGCCGATGACGCGAAACTCCGGCGAGGCATCGATGATCTGCGTGATGAGACGGCGCATGAACGCGCTGTCGTCCACCACCAGCACGCTCGATACAGTGCTAGAGGACACGATCTCCCTTCTTCAGCGACCGCACTTCCACCCGGCCGTCATCCAGGTGGAAATAGACGCTGCGCCCATAGTCCAGCCCCGTATCCTCGGCGAGCAGCGGAATGTTCGCCGCCGCGAGCACATCACGCGTGGCCGCCACGTTCCGTTCGCCCACGTTGATGCCCGTGCCGCTCACGAGCTGGCCGACCATGCTCGCCCCCCCGACGATCTTCGCGCTGATCCGCGCATTCAGCGCGGAGCCAAGGAGCCGCATTTCCTCGAGCATGAGGGGCACGATGGTCTCCGGAAACTTGGCCGGATTGCTCGTCTCCCGCGACATGGACTTGTTGGGCAGCAGGATGTGCGCGAGCCCGCCCACCTGGCACTCACGGTCGTAGAGCGCAATGGCGACGCACGACCCCAGGCCGATGGTGGTGATCACGTGGCCCGAGCGACGCACCGCGTAATCAGCGACCTTGACGCGCACGTCCGTGATGGGGCCGCTCACAGTGGGCGGAAGACGCGTTCGCGTCCCTCCACGGCCACGAAGCGAGTCCGCGCCTCGCCCAGAATGGTCTCCACCTTGCCCAGCACAAGAAAGCCATCTGGCGCGAGCGCGGAGTGGAATTTCTCGAACAGCCGCTCCTGCGTGTCGCGATCGAAATAGATAAGCACGTTTCGGCAGACGATCAGGTGATGCGGGCCGGGAGGTGGCGCTTCGGCCAGGAGATCGCGCCGCTCGAACCGCACGAGGCGGCGCACATCGGGCACGATGGTGAACGGCGCGGTGGGCGCGAAGTACCGCTGCCGCAGTGCGGTCGGCGTGTCGGCAAAGTCGCCCTCCTCGAATGTCCCGTTTTCCGCGGCGGCGAGGCAACGGACGTCGATATCGCTGCCGAGCACGCTCACGCGGCGCGGCAGGCCGTCCAGCTGGCCAGCGGATTCAGCGTGGCGATGGAACAGCGCGGCCAGCGAATACGGTTCCTCGCCCGAGGAGCAGCCGGCGCTCCACACCTTGATTGGCGTATTTTCAGACGACCACAGCGCCGGGATCACCCGATCAGCGATGACCGCGTACGTCTCCCAGTTGCGGAACAGCTTGGTGACGTTGATGGTGAGCGCGTCGAGCAACCGCTCGTACTCCGTGGCATCGGTGTCCAGCACGCGCGAATAGTCGCCGTACGTGTGCACCCCGCGCGCGCGCATGCGCACCGCGATCCGCCGGCGCAGGCATTTCTCCTTGTAGCTCGCGCAGCCAAAGCCCTTGTCCCGCGCAATCTTCTGCGTGAGCGCATTGAACGCCGCATCCACCGGATCGCTCATGCTAGAGCACCTGCCGCACGGCATCGAGATTCGTGCGCACAATGGCGTTGCCCGGATCCAGCGCCAGCGCGTGCTCCCAGCAGCGCACCGCCTCCTCGCGCTCCTGCCGCTTGAAGCGGATGTTGCCGAGCTTGAGATAGATGTCGTCGCCAAGGTTGGGACTCAGCTTGATGGCGCGCAGGTAGCACTCGAGCGCATCGTCGTAGCGGGCGGCGCGATAGTGGCAATCGCCGAGGTTCTTGTGCAGTTGCGGCAGGCCGGTGTCCTCCTGCACGCCGCGCTCCGCGGCGGCGAGTGCTTCCGGATGATAGCCCCGCCGTTCCTGCACGGCCGCAAGGTTGTTGTACAACGGTGCGGCATGCGGATGCGCGGCGACCCCCTCGGTGAGCAGCATGTGCGCGCGCTCAAGGTCGCCCAGCAACGCCGCCGTGAGCGACGCGTAGTGATACCATGGTGCCGTGGGCGGTCGCGTGCCGAAGAGTGGTCGCGCGGCATGCAGCGCGGCATCAGCAGACGCCACGTCACCGGCGCGCAGGGCCACCACGCCGAGCGACGTCTGGATGCGCGCGTCTTTCGCGCCACCACGCTTGAGCGCGCCGTCGAGGGCGGCACGGGCTTCGTCGTAGCGGCCCAGCCGCTCCAGCGCGTGGGCCAGGTTGTGGTATGCGGCGGGCCGCGCGCCGGGCTGCGCGACCACTTCGCGGAATGCCTGCACGGCATCGGGCCAGCGGTTCTGGCGCATCAACGCCAACCCGATGTAGAACCGCGCCTCGGCGTCGGTTTCGCGCAGTTCGGTCACGCGACGGAATTCGCGCATCGCCTCGTCCAGCATGCCCGTCTTGTAGAACGCGATGCCAAGGTTGCGGTGCTCGTCCACGCGCGTGTCGCTCACAGCGGGCTCCGACGCCTTCGTCTTGCCCACCCGCTGCGCGAATCCCGCCGTCACGAGCCCGTACACGGCCTTGCCCACCTCGAATTCGCCGAGGCCGGACTCCTCGATCACGGCCACGATGTCGCGCTGGCCGTCGAGCAGTTCCATCACCAGCTGCTGCTCGCGGGGCAGCGTGACGCCACTGGCCGCCAGCTTGCCCTGGTCAACGTCGAACACCAGGTCGAGGCTCGGGATCTTCTTCTCGATGAGGCTCCATTCGTCCACCCGGCGCGCGCCTTCAAGCAGCAGCGACTCCGGGTTGATGGAGACGAGCAGGTCCTGCTCCTCCGGGTGGACATCGGCTTCGAAGTTGAAGCTGCCCTGCGTCCACGTGAACAGGTAGTAGACCGCTTCCTCGATCTGGATGCGGATCTGGGCATTCAGTGCCTCCGGCGACACGGCGCCCTGCGCCACGAGCAACTCGCCGATGCGCTTGTCCCGGTGCAGCGCCTGCGCGCTGATGGCCGCGTCAAGTTGCACCTGCGAAATGGTGCCGGACTTGAGCAGAATGTCGCCGATGCGGTCGCGCCGGTTGACGATGGACGCATACGAGATGAGTCCCTTGTCGAAGTACACGTACCCGAAGTTGTTGCGATGGGTGACGGCGAGGCAGCCGGTCTTCTTGCCCATCGACAACAGCTGGAGCACATCGGGAAGGCTGGCTTCCTTGAGGCTGCCCTTGATGGCCATCAGCGCAGTTCCTCCACCAGTCGGCCCGCCACGTCGGGCCACTCCCACACGATCTTCTCGTCATCCAGGAAGAAGCTGTCCGCGGCCTCCCGAATTGCGGCCGGTGCGCTCACGGGAGTTGCGCCAGACGGCTCGAGCACGCGACGCCCCAGCCCGAGTGACAGCGGCAGGCCGCTCTCCTCCATGCCGGCGCGCAGGCGCTGCACGGTGCCCATCATTTCGCGCACGCTCGTGGCGGGGCGATCGGCCAGGTAGGCGATGAGGTCGGCCGGCGTGGCGACGCGCGCATCGGCGAGAAAGCGCGTGAACAACTTCGCGCGCAGTGCACGGTCCGGCAGCGACAGTTCAGCCACCAGCCCGCCCTCGAACCGCGAACGAAGGCGGTCTTCCAGCCCTTCGATCGCCTTTGGCTGGAGATCGCTCGCGAACACGAGCTGCTTGCCCGCCGAATGGAAGTGGTTGAACACGTGGAACAGCTCTTCCTGCGTGCGCTCCTTGGCGCCGACGAACTGCACGTCGTCGATGAGCAGCGCGTCGGCGGCGCGATACCGGGCCCGGAAGCGCTCGATGGTACCGTCCTGGAGCGCCGCGATGAGCTCGTCGATGAATCCCTGCGCGCCCTCGCACGCAACCCGGCGCCCGGCGCCCAGTCGCGCGGACAACTCGTTGCCGATGGCGTTGAGCAGATGCGTCTTGCCCACTCCGCTCGGCCCCACGAGAAAGAGCGGATTGTACCGGTTGCCCGGCTCGGCAATCACGGCATCGGCCGCGCGAATGGCCATCTGGTTCGACGTACTTTCCTCGAACGAGGCGCGCGCGAACGCCGCCTGCGGCCCGCCGGGCGGAATGGACCCCGCCAGCGCGTTTTCCACGAAGGCGGTGGCCTCGGCCAGGCGTTCGGGATCGCGAAACCGTTCGTCTCCCCCCAGCGCCACATCGACCGTGGTGACCTGGCGCTCCAGTTCGCGCAGCTGCTCCACGGCCTGTCCGTAACCGCGCAGCAACGCCTCGTAGTTGGGCGGAGCGACTGGCGCGGCGAGCAGTCGCTCGAGCGCCGCCGTGCGGTATCCCTCGCCTCCCCAGTAGGCCACGGCCTCGCCGACCCGCACGCGCCACGGCTCGAGTTGCGCCGCCACGGCGCTCGCGATGTCGGTGAGGAACCCGAAGAACTCATCCGCCTGCACGCTCGTGCGCGCCGGCGGCGGTGCCGGCTCCGGCAACCCGACGATGTCACGGACCTGTGCCGGCGTGAGCGTGCCATCCACGGACTGGAGCGCGCTCAACCGGTTCATCGCGCCCTGCAGCTCGCGCACGCTCGCGAACTCCACCCTGGCCAGCTCCTCGATCACGCCGGGAGCGAAGGCCACCTTCCGTTCCTCGCATTTTTCGCGGAGAATGGCGACGCGCGTCTCGAAGTCCGGGGCACCGATATCGACGATCAGGCCGCCGCTCAGGCGACTGATGAGCCGCTCGTCCACGTCCGCGATTTCCGCGGGTGGGCGATCGCTCGTCATCACGATCTGCCGGCCGGTGCCCTGCATGGAATTGAGGAGCCGCAGCAATTCGCTCTGCGTCTCGCGGCGCCCCGTGAGAAACTGCACGTCGTCCACGAGCAGCACGTCCACGCGGCCGTAGCGGTGCTTGAACCGCTCCAGCTCACCGGACGCGATGGCGGCGTGCAGCTGCTGCACGAAGTCCTCGAGCGCCACGTACTCCACGCTCAATTCCGGATTGCGCTGGAGCGCGTGGTTGCCGATGGCGCCAATCAGGTGTGTTTTGCCCAGGCCCGAGCTGCTGTAGACGAAGAGCGGGTTGTACACCGAGCCCGGCGCCTCCGCCACGTTGCGCGCGGCCGCAACGGCCAGCCGGTTGGCGGAACCAACGACATAGTTGTCGAATCGGGCGCGAGGATCGACCTGCATGGTCTACTTCGACGCCGCAGGCGCCGACGCACCGGCGCTCAGGCGTCGCAGGACGATCTCGGAAATGCCGCGCAGGGTTTCGAATACGCCCGGCCCGTGCAGCGCGTCGGCCGAAAACTCGGGCACGTCTCGAAAATTGATCGCATCGGACAACTGCGCCACGGGCAGGATGAGCTCGGGCGGCAGGTCCTGCTTGTTGTATTGAATGACGAGCGGCATCACGCGCGGGTCGATGCCCTGGTCTGACAGGTTGGCGTGGAGATCCTGGAAGCTCTCGATGTTCTCCTGAAGCTGGCGTGCCTGGCTGTCTGCCACGAACACCACGCCGTCAGCGCCCTGGAGCACGAGCCGCCGCGTGGTCTGGTAGTACACCTGGCCTGGCACCGTGTACAGCTGGAACTTCGTCGTGAATCCCGAGATGGACCCCAGGTCGAGCGGCAGGAAATCGAAGAACAGCGTGCGATCCGTCTGGGTGGCCAGCGACACGAGCTTTCCCTTCCGGTCGTCCGGCACCTGCCCGTAGATGTAGTGCAAATTGGTCGTCTTCCCCGAGCGGCCTGGCCCGTAGTAGACGATCTTGCAGGTAATCTCGCGCGTAGCGTAGTTGACGAGCGACACGAGGCAGGCGGGGTGCGGTTACGGCCGCGCGCGGCCGAAAAGGACTGCGAGATTGCGATTGAGGTCCTGCTCGAAGTGCTCGGCCAACGCGGGCGCGGGCTCGGGCACGTCTACCGGTGCGGAAACGGTGAGTCCCACCACCAATTCATCAAAATAAAGCCGAACCAGGCCAATCGAGCTTTCCTGGCCGAATACCGTCACGAAAATGTACGCGCCGCGCGGCGACCGTGCTTCCGCCACGAAAATCTGGCGCGTCACTCCCACATGATGGAGCCCCCGAAAGGGCTTGTCATCCACCAGGCGCCCCAATTCGCCGCTCGTTGCATGAATGCCTGCGGCCAGGGCGCACGCCGTCATCACATCCACGGCGCGCGCGAACCCGTGCTGCGCCATTACCTGACCGCTGGGGTGCAGCAGCAGCGCGAGTTCCACCCCCGCGTCATCCACGAAGCGGCGGAGCGGTGCCTCGATCCAGGACTCCACGACCGTCATGATCATGCGGACCGACCTTCCGCGATGGCCACGATGTTCACCACCGCCCGAAGCAGTTCCACGCGAATGAGGCCCACGTTCGCCGTCGATGCCGCGACCACCACCAGCACCAGATCCCCTGCACCGGCGGCACAGAGTCGCCCACCGGGCGCCTCGAGCTGCATGAAGCGCACGGCGCCCATGCCGGCGGCATGCGCCGAGAGTCGCGCCTTGCGGTACAGCGATGCGGCGAGCGCCGCCACCCGATCTCCCTGCTGCCCGATGTGCAGGTTGGAGTCGAGGGCAATGCCGTCCTGCTCGCTCACCACGAGCACGGCGGTCACGCCTCGCTGGCGAGACAGGGTCTGGAGCATTGCCGTGAAAGGCGAGGACATCAGCCGCTTCCCGCCAACCAGCGCTGGGCGCGCTCGGAGCACCGG
>JACMOE010000200.1 GCA_014378185.1 Gemmatimonadaceae bacterium
CGCGCCGGCGACTGAGCCTGGCGTGGGCGACGCGAGTCCCGTGATCCGCTCGAACGGCCCATCGAATCCATCGAGGATACGGTCGAACGTCACACCCATCTGGAAGGCCAGCGTATACCCCGCGTTGTCGTACGGGCGCTTTGGCGGCCCGCCCGGATAGGCGAAGTCGTTGGGGTGGTCCTGCGGCTCGAACATGTCCAGCACATGCGGCCGAAATGCCTGCGCGGTCTTCACGACGTACGATCCAGCGGGGTACGTCTTGCCGCGCACCGTGAACGGCGCCGTCGCGCGGTGCACGGTCACGCCGACATGCAGTAGCGTGTTGATGAACTTCGTGGCCGTCGGGAAATCAGCCTGGTCGCTCGGCAGGATGTAGCCGCGCGCATCGCGCAGTGCTGGCGCATGGAGCACGTCGTTGTAGTACTTCACGTCCGCACCGCGCCCGAACTGGTTGATCGGATCGCCCACGGGAGCGCCCGTCACCGGTCGTCCTTCCGCGCCCATGGCCGTCGCACCCACGCGGCCGTCGGCATCGATCTTCTTCTTCACCGCATCGATGCGACTCGGGCTTGCGGTCCACGTGTCGCGGCTGCCACGGTCGATGGAGTTGCGCCCCATGCGCCAGAAGTTGAACAGCAGGTTTTCACGCTCACGCGAGGCAATGTCCAGCACGGCGCGATTGGCGGTGAGCGAATACTCGATCGATTGCCGGAAGTGCCAGACCTGCGGCGCAATGGGATACGGCAGGTCCGCGCGCGGCAGTTGCTGCTCGGGGATGAACGGGATGACCTGCGGCGTCGGGTTGCCGATGGTCTCGGTGAGCAACCCGATCTGGTTGTGGAAGTACACGGTCGTGCGCAGGCCACCATTCCACCACGTGGAATAGCTCGAGCCCGATCGCATTGTCACGCCGGGCTTGCCCTCCGCCTCGAAGCGCGAGTGCATCGACGCCGCCACGAGGTCCAGCTCCACCGGAATGAGCGCATCCAGGTTGTAGTTGAACGGATCCCGGAAGGGTGGTGCAAACATCACCGTGCCGGCGGGGCCTGTCTGGTGATGGTTGTAGACGATCTGCGGAAACCAGTCCTGGTACAGCACGTGATTCACATTCTGCGTTTCCGCCTGGTTCGACATGTAGAAGTCGCGATTGTTGTCGTGCCCGATGTACTTCTGGTACAGCCGCGGAATGTTCGTGTTGCGCTTGAGCGTATCCGCGTCCTTCATGTACCAGTTCGACACGAGCTCCATGCCGTCCGGATTGGCGTGCACGGCCAGGATGATGCAGTCGTCCAGGAAGCGCATGGTTTCCGGGTCGTTCTTGCTCACGAGCTGATACACGGTTTCGATCAGCTGCGATGCACCCAGTACCTCGGTGGCGTGCAGGCCGCCGTCGATCCATACGATCGCCTTGCCTTCCCGAGCCAGCGCGTGCGCCTCGGTCTCGCCCACACCATCGACAAGGGCGAGCTTGCGCGAGATCGCCTTGTAGTGGTCGAGCCGTGCGAGGTTGGCGGGCGACGAGATGATCGCCATCAGCTGCGGGCGCCCCTCGGCGGTGTTGCCGATCTCCACCAGCTTCATGCGGTTCGACTCTTTCGCCAGCTTGCGCCAGTAGCCCTCGAACTGGGTGTAGTTGGGCAGCTTGTAGTCGTCGCCGATGTTGAAGCCGAACTGCTGCCTGGGCGAGGTGATCGTCCCCTGCGCACGCGCGCCGGGTGCGAGCAGGACGAATGCGCCTGCGAGCCCAAGGCCGGCCGTAAAGCGCCGCCGTGCCGTGGTGGTGGATCCCAGCATGCTGTCTCCGTTGATACCGTGGTGGGCGGCGCAGGGGGGGCGCCGTGGTACGAACGAGCGATGGCGCTCGCACTCGTCCTCATGAGAACGCGAGGGTGAGGCGGAGCGTTGTGGCTCACGTCATCGAAAGCGGCGTGAAAGGCGTTGGCCGGGGGAACGCGAATCTACGCGAATCATGCGAATCTACGCGGATATACTCTCACGCATCCGGACTGGCTTGCCGCAAGAGTCCTTGATCTGAAGCTGAAGTCACATGATGGTGATTTTGGTCGTTGGGCGACGCCATTTTCCCCGCGCATGGAGCAATTCGCGTGGATTCGCCAGATTCGCGTGGATC
>JACMOE010000201.1 GCA_014378185.1 Gemmatimonadaceae bacterium
GTCGCGTGGCTGGCGTACGGCCTTGGCAACAGCGTGGAGGCACGGGTGCGCACATATCGCCTCGCGTCAGTGTCTTCGCGCGTGGATGCCGACTCGATAGCGCGCGCGGCAGGGCTTCACCACGCCGTGGTGTTCATCAACGAGGGCGTTGAGGCTCGCAACCTTCACTACCTTTGGGCGCTCGGATTGGAGCGGGGATCCGCTATGCGCATGATGGTGTCGGCGTCATCGTGCGCCATTCGCGTGTCCATCGATGCAGAGCAGGCGCGCCGTCCAGCGAGCGCGCGTGCACGGCTGGACCGGCTGGTAAAGGGTGCCCTGGCGTTCGACAGCGTGCAATCGCCAACGATGCCGCGCGTGTGCGTCGAGGACTTGCAACACGACATCGAAAGGTCGGCGTCATATGCACCATTCTTTGCAGCCAACACCATTGATGGAGACGGGCATATTGGCGGCAACATCGTCTATGCGCTCGATCTCGGCGCGCATAACGAGGTGCTGCGGTCGCGGTTTGGTGATCGCGCGTGGTACCGCTTTGGCGCTCGGCTGGCGGTGGGCGACACGGTGCCGTCGCTGGCGGCGTACGGTGTGGTGCAGCGGTAGCGCACGCACCGCACCGGCCCCAGCATACCGGTTGCCTTTGTACTCGCAATCGGCGTGCATTCGAGACACCCGTGAGCGCGTGTCCATCCTGAAACGGCCCTTTCCGCCGCTTGGTCATCCGGAGCGAAGTCGGGGGATCTGCACCCGTTCGACCGGAATGGTGTGCAATGCCGTGTCCGCGCCGAGACCGCGACCGCCGTACTGGCAGCGATCGCGGATCATCCTCGTCACGTGATCACGCGGCGGCGGGATACACCTCGAAGATTCCGGCCGCGCCCATGCCGCCGCCGATGCACATCGTCACGAGACCATGCCCGCCGCCACGCCGCGCAAGCTCGTGAACAAGCTGCGTGGTCAGTTTCGCACCCGTGGCGCCAAGTGGATGTCCAAGCGCGATGGCGCCGCCGTTCACGTTCACCCGGTTCTCGTCCATCTTCAACTCGCGCATCACCGCAAGCACCTGCGACGCGAACGCCTCGTTGAACTCGATGAGGTCGATGTCGCCCATGGCCATGCCCGCACGGGCGAGCACCTTGGGCACCGCCTTGAGCGGGCCGACGCCCATGATGTCGGGATCAACGCCGGCGACCGCGAAGTTCACGAATCGCGCCAGCGGTCGCAGTCCATGCGCATCGGCAACCGAACGACGCATGAGCAACACCGCCGCCGCTCCATCGGAGTAGGGACTCGCATTGCCCGCCGTCACGGTGCCTGTCGCCTTGAACGCGGGCCGAAGCTTGGCCAACCCCTCCGGCGTCGTTCCCGCGCGCGGGAGTTCGTCCTTCGCGAACTCGATGGACTGCACCTGCTTCTCGGTGCCCTTCCAGGTCACGCGCTCAACCGGTATCGGCACGATCTGCTTGTCAAAGCTGCCGTTCCGCATGGCCTCCGTCGCCTTCATCTGGCTCCGCAGCGCCCACGCATCCTGGTCCGCCCGACTCACCTTCCAGCGGTCGGCCACGCGCTCCGCCGTGAAACCCATGCCGATGTACGACTCCATCGCGTCGGCATCGAGCCGAGCGTGGTAACCGGACATCGGCACCTGGCTCATCATCTCGATGCCGCCCGCGAGCACGACGTCCGCCATGCCGCTCATGATCTGCATGGCGCCACTCGCGATGGTTTGCAGCCCGGACGAGCAGAACCGGTTGATGGTCTGCCCCGGGACCTCGACGGGAAATCCCGCGCGCAGTGCACTCAGCCGCGCAACGTTGAGCCCCTGCGCTGCCTCCGGCATGGCGCAGCCCCACGCAACGTCGTCGATGATCGCGGGATCCACGCCGACTCGCGTCACCGCTTCCTTCATCAGGATGGCGGACAGCTCGATGGGATGTGTTCCCGATAAGGCGCCACCCGCCTTGCCCTTGGCCACCGCGGAGCGGACGGCAGAAACGAGTACGACGTCGTTATTGGTATCGGACATTTGATGTCATCCTTGAGCGTATCGGGGGGAGCATTCCACACGAGCCTTTCAACAGCGGGGGGAAGCGCGGGAGATGGGAGGGGGAAGGTTTGGGCTTTGAGGTTTGAGGAGAGCTGTTTCTCAACCCTCACTGCCCAAACCTTCCTCCTGCAGCCTCCCGAGCTTCTACCTGCCGTTACAAATCGACAACATCAATTCCTCAACGGCTTGCCCGTCTTCAACGTGTAGGCAATCCTCTCCTGCGTCTCCTTCGTTCCAAGCAACCGCAGGAACGCCTCGCGCTCGAGGTCGAGAATGTCCTGCTCTGTCACCACGCGGGGAGGACCGTCGCCGCCACACAGCACGTAGGCGAGTTCGCGGGCGATGCGCACCTCGTGCTCGGTGATGGCGCCGCCCTCGTGCATCGCCCAGCCGGCGTAGAGCAGGTTGCCCATCGCGCTCTTGCCGAGTGCCGTGATGGTGCGCGGAGCGGGCGACACATAGTCCGGCGCGAGATCCAGCACGCGCGCCTTTGCGTCGGCAATGAGCCGGTCGCGATTCATCGTGATGCGATCCGCCACCGGCCGCAGGAAGCCGAGATTGCGTGCCTCGAGCGCACTGGTACTCGTCGTCGCCATGGCGATGAGCTTGAACGCGCGCTTCACCGCCTCGAATGGATCCGCTTCATCGTACGGCTCGAGCGCCTGCGTGAAGCGGAATAGCAGCTCCTTGGTGCCACCACCGGCGGGAATGAGCCCGACGCCGGCCTCCACGAGCCCCATGTACAGTTCCGCGTGCGCCTGGATGCGGTCGCAGTGCAGCGCGTATTCGCAGCCGCCACCCAGCGTGAGTCCGAACGGCGCGGCGACAACAGGAAACGGCGCGCGACGGACAAGTTGCGCACCGTCCTGGAAATAGCGCACCATCTCGTCGAGCCCCTTCCAGTCGCCTGCCTGCGTCTGCGCGACCACCGCGCCCAGGTCCGCGCCGGCGCTGTAGGCGCGCGCGTCGTCGTTGCCGATCACCAGGCCGACGTACTTGCCGCTCGCCACGCGATCCAGTCCCGTGCGCAGCATGCCGAGCACACCGGCGCCCATCGTGTTCATCTTGCTTCGCGCTTCGAGCAGCAGTACGCCATCGCCGAGGTCAAGCAGGTTGGCATCCTTCGACTGTTCCACCGCGCTACCAGCACGCCGGCGCACGGTGTCGAGCGCAATGCGACCGGAAATCTCCGGCACTGGCTTCAACGACCCATCCTCGGCAAGGTACGAAAAGCCTGCGTCGCTCGCGGTGTAGAACGCGCCCGACTTCGCCTTGGCCAGCATTAGCGGTTCGTCGAGCTTCAACCGCGCGAATCCTTCCTTCAGGAAGTCGTTGCCGAGTGCATCCATCTGCTGGAACGGCCCCGCGTCCCACGCGTACCCCCACTCGATCGCACGATCGACCGATACGAGATCGTAGGCGATGCTCGGCGTGGTGACCAGGACGTAGTGCGACATGCGCAGCAGGTAGTTGCGCACGAACTCGCCGTACTTGCCTGGCAGCTTCTCCGCCATCGTGAGCCGCTTCTCCAGCGGCTCCTTCATCAGCGCCGCGAGCGCGGGGTCGTCCACCTTCTTCTGCGGACCGTATTCCAGCGTGTGCCAATCCAGCGTCGTGATGTCCTTGCCCACCTTCTTGTAGAACCCACCCCCCGTCTTGTCACCCAGCCGCCCACTCTCGGCAAGCCTGGCCACCCAGTCCGGCATGCTGAAGTCTTCGCCGGTGCTCGCGCTCAATCCCTTCGACACGTGCAGCAGCACGTCGAGCCCGGTGATGTCCGCGGTGCGAAACGTCGCGCTCTTCGCGCGGCCGAGCAGCGGGCCGGTGAGTGCGTCCACCTCGTCGATGGTGAGGCCGGTTTCCATCATGCCCTTCATGGCCGCCACCATGCCGTACACGCCCAGCCGGTTGGCGACGAAGCCCGGAACGTCCTTCGCGATCACGATGCCCTTGCCGAGCA
The DNA here is from genome assembly GCA_014378185.1 of Gemmatimonadaceae bacterium. Taxonomy (GTDB): domain Bacteria; phylum Gemmatimonadota; class Gemmatimonadetes; order Gemmatimonadales; family Gemmatimonadaceae; genus AG11. The sequence goes on from JACMOE010000201.1 coordinate 4,008, forward strand.
CCACCTCGCTGAACTGTCGCGTGGCAGCGATGGTGTCTGGCGATGTATCCGGGGTGGGGATGATTTCCAGCAGGTGCAGGTACCGCGGCGGATTGAAGAAGTGCATGCCCAGGAAGTGCTGCTTGAAGCCGTCGCTTCGACCTTCCACCAGCACCTTCATTGGAATGCCGGAGGTGTTGGATGCGATGATGGTATTCGGCTTGCGCAGCGGTTCGAGCCGCGCGTAGAGCGCCTGCTTGGGAGCGGGCTGCTCGATGATGGCCTCGAGGATCAAGTCGCAGTCGGCCAGGAGCTGCAGGTCGTCGTCGAGGTTACCGAGCGAGATGAGCGAGGCGCGGGCGACGTCCATGAATGCCGCGGGACGCGCCTTCTTTGCGCGTTCCAGGCCGGCCTTGGCGGGAAAGCTCCGGTCGCCTTCCCTGGCGGCGATGTCGAGGAGGACGACCGGGATGCCGGCCGACGCGGCGAGGGCGGCGATGCCGCTGCCCATGGTTCCGGCGCCGACGACGCCGAGCTTCGCGATGCGCATGGTGTGAGGTCCGGGTGCGGAGCGGGTTACATCAATCATATCCAGATGGTAAAGCTATGCGCGAGCGCAAAGTTCAGTGAGCGGGCAGTCGACCCGAGCGCAGCGCAGGACGACATCCATTAGCGATCGACGGTGCCGCGCAGTATCCCATTGCGAACGCGCACCGCCCGCGGCGTTGCCGCCGCATCCTTCGTAATTCGCGGCGTCGTGGTGGCATACGCCAGCACTCCCCTCAAGGTGAGCGTCCCCCCGCCGCGCTTCACTACCATCGTTAGCGGAGAGCCAGTCGGGCGGCCCGCATACCGCAGCCGGAACTTTGCGCCGAAATCCGGATCCACAACGGGAATGTCGCCCACGCTCACCATCGCGTCGCCGACCGCAACGCCCGCCGACGCCGCGGCAGTGCCGGAATCGACACGCACCACCCTGATGGCGCCCGTGGAGTCGGCCGCCGTGGTGACGCCGATGCGCGGCGTGCTGTCCGGCACGAGCCGCATGCCCGCCGTCTTCAGGATGGCCTGCCACGGGTACGACTCCCGCCCATCGACGAACCTGCGCTCGAAGTCCTCCATCGAGCGACCTCCCGCGGCGCGGCGCACCGCACCCCAGAACTCGTCGTGCGTGAACCCGCGGCCCTGCTTGTACGTACTGTCGTACAACGAGCGGAGCACCTGATCCAGCGAGTGCCGGTTCTCGCTCGCGTCGCGAATGGTGATGTCGAGCATCAAGCCGGCCAGCGACCCCTTGGGGTAATAGCTGTACTCGGTGCCGTCGCGCGGATGGATCCACGTGTTCAGCGAGGCGTCCTGGAGCGCGAACGGGACAGTGGACGCAATCTCCCCGATCTTCCTGGCGGTGAGCGCAAAGAAACCGGCCTCGTCCACGATGCCCGCACGCACCACGGCAAGGTCGGCGTAATAGTCCGTGATGCCCTCGCTCATCCAGAGCCACGTGGTGGGCTGCCGACGATCGTACCGGTACGGCACGAGGTCCGCCGGCCGCAGGCGCTTCACGTTCCACGAATGGAAGATCTCGTGCGCATACAGCGATTGGAGCTCCTCCATGTCGGATGCGTCGCCAACGATGTCCACGTGCGAGCTCGCGTGCTCGAGCCCCGAGTAGCCCTGGTACGCACTGTCGGCGATCTGCATCACCGTGTACGTCTCCCACGGCGCCTCGCCGAACACGCTGGCTTCCACAGGAATGGCGCGCTTGAACAACTCCCACGCCGACGCGCGAACCTCACTCGTCACGCTCCCCACCGGATAGGTGGCATAGCGCACGGTCCTGCCTGCTATCATCGCGCTGTCGATGTCGAACCGCCCTACGAAGAACGGGTTGTCCACCAGGTCGTGGTAGTTCGTGGCCGTGAACGTTCGCTTCGCATCCGACGCGGTCAGGCCGGTGGCGATCCGGAAGTCGGGCTCGGTGGTGATCACCACGGTGGACGCGAAGTCCGTGGACCGCCCCTCCGGGTACATGAAGAGATTGGTCCCGTTGAACAGGGCAAAGTCCGGACGCGTCCAGGCCATCGCATTGTCGAGCGTGTCGGCGGCATACTCGAAGCTCACCGACACTCGACCCGCGCGCGCGGGGTGAACGCGCCACGTGTCGTAATCCAGCTTGTCCCAGCGCAGCGCCACGCCGTCCTGCATCGCACGAAACCCGCTCACCCACTTCGAGAAGTCGCTGATTTCATACGCACCCGGCGTCCACGCGGGAAGCGACAGCAGCACGTCGTCCGCCCCCACGACATCGAACGACGTCGTGACCTTCAGCTGCCTCGCGCGCAAGGCATCCTTGTCGGCCGTGACGTCATAGCGCATCGCCGAGATGGGCGCGGACATCGGGGCAGGCTGCGCGCCGAGCGCGCCAGTGAAGAGAATGAGGCCAAGCGACAGGCGTCCGGCTTTATGGTCGAGCAACATGTGTGAGTCTCGTGATGAACGGCGTCTCCTGTCAGGCTCGCGCGATGCGACCTGTCCGTCCTCATGATCTACGCCCAGGAGCCGCCATGCGAAAGCACCGCTACCACCTCACGCACCCCCGTCTCGCCATCGCCGCTGCCATCGTGCTCCTGATCGCCGCGTGCAGCCGGGACACTCTGCGATCCAATGCTGACACGACCAATGCCGATGGACTTTCGGCTTCGGTCGTCCAGGGCAGGGTGGCTGTAGCGCGCGGAGTGGCATCCTCGATGGATGCCATGGCCGCGGCGCCCGTCGTGCACGCTTCCTCGGCCAAGGCTGCAAACGAGCAACCCGCCATGGCAACCGACGTCGGTGCACCCTTGCCCCCCGCGTCAGATCCCGCCGGTGCGATGCTCGTTCGGCACGGTGAATCGTCCGTGGAAAAAAGTGGTATGGACGTTTTCGTGTCGGGAATTCGGCAGACCGCCACGCAGTTCGGCGGGTTTGTCGCCAACACGGCAGTGCGCACCGGCAAGGACGAGCAGCCATCGGCCTCGCTCGAGGTGCGGGTGCCCACCGCGCAGTTCGACGGCCTGCTCGCCGCGCTTCGCACCATCGGCAAGGTTGAGCGCATCACCGCCGGCGCGGAGGACGTCGGCGAGGAGTACGTCGACCTCGGCGCACGCGCCGCGAATGCGCGACGTGTCGAAGCGCGGCTGGTCGAGATGCTCGCAACGCGCACCGGCAAGCTGTCCGACGTTCTGACCGTGGAACAGGAGCTTGCCCGCGTACGACAGGAGATCGAGCGGCATGACGCACGGCTTCGCTGGCTGGAACGGCGCGCGGCGCTCAGCTCCCTCACCGTGGCGCTCCACGAGCCCGTCGGGCTCATCGACAGGCCGAGCCCTGGCCCCATCGTCGAGGCCATCGGCCTGGCGTGGCAGCGGATGCTCGGCATCATCGCGTGGTGCATTGCGTCGCTGGGAGTTCTCGTTCCGCTGGGTGTGCTGGTGGGCTTCGGGATTCTTGTGCTCCGCCGGGGCCACTCCCTCCCACTCAAAGAAAATGTCGTGGGCAAATTGAACGGAATGCCCAACTGCGACTCTGTGCAGGATCCCGTCAGACAAAAGTGCTTCGAGCGTGGCGACGGTCGAAGGTGAAACCGTGCGAATGGCGATAGGCGCGTTTAAGAGTCTGGCACGACTTTCGGCGAGTTCGATGAGAGCTCGTTGACGCTTGGTCGCTTCGCTACCGTCAGCGTTAAAACCTCCACGTGCCCACCAGCCTTCA
>JACMOE010000202.1 GCA_014378185.1 Gemmatimonadaceae bacterium
AATGAAAAATTCAGCGATCGGTCAAACTTTGTGGTATCCGATGCGTGCCGCTTCGCGACGGTCGGCGGCATCATAGATCTCGAAATCCGAGAAGATGCCTGGCGCTTCCACCTGGGGCACCCGAAGCACCTGCACCGCCAGCCGCCGGATTTCCAGCTCCGCTCCTTCGCTCGACCGGAGCTCGAGCATTGTCCGCCACGCCCGTGCGTTGCCGGTAACAACGATCTTGGTCTCGGTGGAGTTGGGCAGGACGCCGCGTGCCGCCTCGCGCGCCATCTTGCGGCGATGAACCTTGTCTGCCACCCAGCCGTAGCGCTCCATCAACTGCGCCACGAGGGCGACGTACGCCGCCTGCGCGCTCTCGATCTGCATGCGCCACGCCCCCTCGAGAAGCTCGTCGCCGGCAATGGCGGGCGGCACCACGAAGCACGCGTCGCTCTCGTCCACGTAGCGCTGTGACAACTGGGAGTAGGCAAAGCCCGCGCGATGCCGCACCAGCTCGTGCGTGAGCGATCGACTCACTCCCTCAAGGAGGAGCGAGTAATTGGCGTGCTCCAGGACGCTGCCGTGCCCCTGCTTCTTGATGTTCTCCAGGTAGTCGCGGGTGGAGCGATTGGCTGGATTGTGCTGGCTCATGTAGCAGAGCCGTCCCGCGAACTCGGCCAGACGCTCACCATCCGTGCTGTCGCCCTGCCATTGCACAGGCAGGTGCTCCGGCGTGGTGAAAGCCGGTCGGGAGAGCACGGTGACTTTCGGCTCGTAGTAGAGACGCTGAACGGCGGGCGCGGCGGCGGTCATGGGCGGTGTCGGCGGCGGGTCGGGTCGCTCGGGAGTGGTGGGGAAGCTAAATGCTGAGCGTCCACCGTGCGCGGGTCGCTTCTGCTGAACGAGCCGTGTCGTCGAACTCGAAGCGTCACTCCGTTCGGGCGAGTCTCGCCTCGGCTTCGGCAAGCAGGTCCAGTCGTGGGCGGTCGTAGGCTCGCTCGGTCTCCACCACCGCCAGCGCTTCGCGAGCGGCAGGGGGCAGCGGTGGCAGCGAAGGGTCGTACTTCACGTGCTCCACCGCGTGAGCGCCAGGCAGCGCAATCTTGGCGCCGGGATTCAGGATCCCCTGCGGATCGAACGCTCGCTTCACGGCGGCGAAGCGGCCGAGTGACTCGGCTGCCCAGACGCTTGGCATCAGGGGCGCGCGCAGGCGGCCGTCGCCGTGCTCGCCGGACACGGTGCCGCCCAGCTGCACCGTGAGTGCCGTGACATCGCAAAGGAGGGCATTTACCTGTTCGCGCCAATTCGCGCGGCGTACGTCGACGAACGGGTTCACGTGCACGTGGGCATCGCCGGCATGGCCAAAGATGACGCCACGGATACCGTGCGTATCCAGCGCGGCGCGTACTCCGCGGACATACTCGGCGAGGCGAGGGGGCGGGACGCATCCGTCCTCGATGAACTGCATCGACTTGAGCGAGGGATCGAGACGACTGAGGATGGGGCTCGGCGCGTGCCGCAGCTCCCACATGGCGTGCTCGGTGGCGCTGTCGAGGGCGAGCGTGACCTCACTCGCACCGGCGGTGCGAAAGCCGCGCTCGAGTGCCGCGATGAGAATCGCGGAATCCTCGCGGCATTCCGCTTCCACTTCCGCAAGCAGCACGGCCTCCGCTTGTGCGGGTACCGGCACGGTCGCACCGCCACGGCGCGCGACGTCCAGGAATGTCCGGTCCAGCAGCTCGCACGCGCTCGCGCCTGCATCGAATGCCAGGCCGGCAGCAACCACCGCCCCATCGAGCGAGTCGAACGCGCCCATGATGCTGGCGGTCACGGGCAGCAGCGGTGCGAGGCGGAGTTCCAGACCCACCATCAGCACAAGGGTGCCCTCGCTGCCCGCAAGGAGATCCACCAGCTCGCCGCTCGCCGCGTAGGATGCGAGTCCGTAGCCCGACGATTCCTTGCGCACGCCGGCGTGCACCGATGGGTGTGTACGCTCTGCCGGCATGAAGTCGGCGGCGGCCGCGAGGAGCCGCTGTACGGGTTCGACATGGGGGGGCGGCGCTCCGCGACGCACTTCGGCACGCGATCCGTCAGCGAAGACACAGTCGATCGCGTCGATCCACTGCCGCATCGCGCCGTACCGCAGTGTGTGCGCGCCGGCGGAGTTTGTGGAGGCCATGCCGCCCACGGTGCAGTAGGCGCCACTGGACGGGTCCACCGGAAACGTGCGACCAACCGCTCTCGCCGCAACATCCACCGCATTGCGGAGGGCGCCAGGACCGCAACGGATGGTGGTCGCTCCCGGCACCGGATTCTCTATCGCGTTCAGCAGGCTCAGGTCCACGACGATACCGTCGCCGATCGCGCCGCCGGCCATGCTGCTGCCGGAACCACGGGGAATCAAGGGAAGGTTTGCCGCCGCTGCCCAGGCCACGAGGGTGACGACATCGTCGGCGTCGGCAGGGATGGCGACGGCGCGCGGGATGATCTGCGCGATGCCGGCGGCCTCGCTGTAGACGGCGCACGCACTGGCGTCGTCGCGAAAGACGCCGCGAAAGGCCTTGGGAGGAAGCATGGGAGTGGGATATCTTGAGAGCGTGACGAGAAGTCTAATGCCGGTTGCCGGCGAGCCCATGGAATTGCCCGATCCCGCCGACGCCCGGCGCATCGCGGCCGCCGACCGATTCGCACGCGAGATACTCCCCTCGGTGTCGCGCACCTTTGCGCTGAGCATCCGCGTGCTGCCAGGCGACCTGGGCAAGGCGGTGCTCACGGCGTATCTCCTCTGCCGCATCGCGGATACGCTGGAAGACGAGCCGTCGCTACCTGCCGCGGCCAAGGCGGAGTTGCTGGACGAGTTCGCCCTGTGCTTCGAGCAGCCGGCCGCTGCCGACGCGTTCCCCACGCGGGTAGCGACAATCAGCGGAGAAGCGGCGCACGTGCGTCTCTCCCGCAACACCGACCTCGTGTTCGTGCTCTACCGTTCGCTCCCTCTGTCGACGCAGGTGCACGTGCGCCGTTGGGTGACCGAAATGGCCGTGGGCATGCGGAAGTTCGTGCTGCTCTACCCGCACGGCATCCGGATCCAGACTCTCGACGAATACAAGGAGTACTGCTACTACGTGGCGGGAACGGTGGGATACCTGCTCACCGACCTCTGGCACGAGCATGTGCCGAGCGTGGGGGAGGAACAGTATCGCGTGCTGCGCGAGCGATGCCGCGCCTTCGCCGAAGCCTTGCAGACGGTGAACATCCTCAAGGATGTCACCACCGACGCGGAGAAGGAAAACTCCATCTACGTTCCCGAGGACCTGCTGCGGGCACACGGCGTGAGCCACGCCACGCTCCTTGCCCCCGAGCGCCTGGACAGTACGCGTGACGCGCTCGCCACGCTCGTGCAACTGGCGTGGCACGACCTGGAAGGGGCGCGGCGCTACCTTCTGCTCGTGCCGAGGCGCGCCGTTGCCGTCCGGCTGTTCTGCATCATGCCGCTGTTGTTCGCGTATGCGACGCTTCGCGACCTCACTCGCACGCCGCAGGCACTGGCGCGTCGCGAAGTGGTGAAGATTTCGCGGCGAGAGGTGAAGGCCCTCATCGTGGCGGCGTTCCTGACGATCCTGAGCAACCGTGGCGTGGGTTGGCTCGCCGACCGTGTGATGCGCCGACCGTTCGTGATGCGGGGCGTGCGATAACGCAGCGCGTCACCGTGAGCGGCCGCCAACGGCTGCCGCGA
>JACMOE010000203.1 GCA_014378185.1 Gemmatimonadaceae bacterium
GCCGTTGAACGCCGTGCCCGCGCTCAGCTCGGCGCGTGGCGCGATGGTGAGGCTCACCACGCGACTGTACCGTGGCAGCCGGTTGAACGGCACGAGACCCATGGTGTCGCGCACGAGCGTGATGGCTCGCTCTGCCGCGAGGCGGGCCGGTGCAAGGTTGGCACTGTCAGCCACGATGCTGCGAACCTTTTCCACATCGACGTACCGATTGCGGTCGAGTCCCATCCTGTGCTTCGCCATGAGCAAACGGCGCACGGACGCATCGATGCGCGCTTCGGTGAACCGGCCCGAGCGAACACCCGAGACGACCGCCTCAATGGCTACCGGCACATCGGTGGGCATGAGGAGGACGTCGTTGCCGGCTGCCACTGCGAGTTGGGTCACTTCCGTCATGCTCGCCTTGCCCAGCACGCCGTTCATGTCGAGGGCGTCGGTGACGAGGATGCCCTGAAACCCCATCTGCGTGCGCAGGAGCCCGAGCATGATGGCCGGACTCAGCGTGGCGGCAGTGCGTGTGGTATCCAAAGCCGGAAGGAAGCCGTGAAAGGTCATGACTCCAGCAACCCCGGCCCGAATGGCTTCGCGGAAGGGCAGCAACTCGACGCTGTCGAGTCGCTGGCGCGATGCATCCACGCGAGCGAGCTCGAGATGCGAATTCTGCTCGGTGTCGCCATGTCCCGGAAAGTGCTTTGCGGTGGCGAGCATCCCATTGTCCTGGATACCGCGAATGAACGCCGAGCCGAGCCGCGCCACGAGCGTCGCATTCTCGCCGAACGAACGCGCGGCAATGACCGGGTTCTTCGGGTTGTTGTTGACGTCGAGCACGGGAGCGAACGCCATGTGAATGCCGAGCGCCCGGCCTTCGAGCGCAGTGACGCGACCCATTTCGTAGGCGAGCGCGGTATCGCGTGTCGCACCGATGCCCATCGCATAGGGAAATGCGGTCGCACCACCCAGATCGATTGCATTGGGAACGAAGTAACCGCCGCGGGCACGAAAGGCGGCACCGGTCTCGAGGTCCGCGCCGATGAGCAGCGGCAGTGCCGCGGCGCGTTGCAGCGCATTCGTCTTGACCGCGATGTCAATAGGGCCGCCAACGGAGATGATGGCCCCGCCGAGTTTCTGCTCGCGAATCAGTCGTTCGACGCGCGTCCACGCCGCGTTGTCCACGGCGGTGTAGTCGCCGAGGATCCACGGCCAGACCATCTGGGCCGCCTTGTCACGGAGGGGCATGGTGGCGAGCACAGAGTCCGCCCACTCGCGATCGCCGCTCGCGGCACGCAGTGTGGTGACCTGTCCGCTGGCGCATGATGACAGTGCGACGGCAACCGCTGCCGTGAAGGACAAACGGCTGAGCGCGCTACCGAGGCAATTCACCATGCGATCGTTCCCTGTTTCGAGGTATCCACATCCTCTTCGCCACCTTTCTTGAAGAGAAACGCTTCCATGTTCTTCGTAAGGAAGCTTCGTGCCTGCGGATCCATGACGTTGAGTCCGTAATGGTTGATCAGCATGGTCTGCTGCTTGAGCCACTGGCTCCAGCAGTCCGTACAGATCTCCTGAACGACGCGGGCGCCGATGGCACCGGGAAAGGGAGGGCGTTCGTACCCCGCACGCGTTTGACCGCAGCGAGAGCAGGTGACTTCGGCGGGCATCGCGGGCACCTAGGTGTGTGTGGTCAGACTGTCAGGCTTCGGTCACCGCGAGTTCGTCGTGTCGCTTGGCGGCCGAACCATAGTTTCGCGCATATTCGATCTTGGCCAGGCCGATCAGCTTGAGGGCACGAATGTAGATCCAACCGATGTCGAGCTCGAACCAGCGCGCCTTGAACTTGGCGCTCTTGGGGTCGGCGTGATGGTTGTTGTGCAGCTCCTCGCCGCCCAGCCAGATGGCAATCGGCGTAATATTACGGCTTTCGTCCTTGACCTCGAAGTTGCGGTAGCCGAGCGCGTGGCCAATGCCATTGATGACGCCGGCGGCCCAGAGCGGAATCCACAACATCTGTACGGCCCACACGGCGGGGCCAGCGAACAGGCCGAACAGGTAGACGTCGATGGCCAGCATGAGCACGATGCCCATTGAGCTGAACCGCGTGAGCAGGTGACGCTCAAGCCAGTCGTTCGGCGTGCCCTTGCCGTACTTCTCCAGCATTCCGGGCTGCTTGACCGCCGTACGGTAATAAAAAGCGCCCTTCAGCATGATTTCGCGTAGTCCCTCGACCACGGGGCTATGCGGATCACCCTCCCGGTCAGCGAACGCGTGATGCTTTCGATGGCAGGCGACCCATTCCTTCGTCACGATGGCTGTCGTGAGCCAGAGCCACAGGCGCATCGGCGTGGCGGCCAGGGCATGCAGGCGCACGCCGCGGTGCGTCTGGGCGCGATGCAGGAACAGCGTCACGCACACGTTGGTGATGTGGCCAGCGACAACGACGAACAGGACCGGTATCCACCACCGGTGTGCCCAGGCGCCAAACTCCGGCATTGCAGGCTCCACTTCTCGTGACTGTCTTGCCGGCGCGGCAACGCATGACTGGCTCCGCACCGGTGCGAAACTGGCGGCCAGCGTGCGAACGACGCCGGAAGCCAGACGAAGCAATCTAATGGTGGTCCCGGCGGCTTTCCAACTGACGCGGGCCGCGCCACGACCAGCCAGCCGGCGGGGTGCCCTTGCTGGGATCGTGCGTACTCCATACCCTCACCTCAACATGTCACGACGCTCGTTCCCTCATGAAACGCCAACCGTGGTGGAGACGCCCACGCCACCGCAAGATTTCAAGCCTGGCCAGGGCGCCTCACGGGCGACCACGGCGGGAACCCTTCGATTTGCGGAGCGCGCGGCCACCCGCGGTGAGGACTACTTTCGCATCTTTCCGCGCAAGCTCCTGGTCAGCGCACTCGGCAGCGGA
>JACMOE010000022.1 GCA_014378185.1 Gemmatimonadaceae bacterium
CCGGGGGAAGGTCGGGGCGGCGCTCGGCGACCGGGTCAACGCGCTCGGTCAGCTGACGGACGAGAATCTTCTGGGTGCTTTCTCCCGTGACGGCCGTACGGCCCGTGGCGGCGTAGTAGCCGGTGAGGCCGAGCGCGTACAGATCGCTTCGGCCGTCCACGACGTCTCCGGACGCCTGCTCGGGGCTCATGTATTCCGGGGTGCCCACCACCTCGCCGACGCGGGTAAGACCCGCGGAGGGGGTCGCTGCGTACGTCATCGATCGCGAGATGCCGAAGTCCATCACGAGCGCGCGGCCCGTGGCGCGCTCCAGCATCACGTTGTCGGGCTTGATGTCACGGTGTACGACGCCCCGCCCGTGCGCATAGGCAAGCGCATAGCCGACATCCTGTAGCAGACGAACCAGCTCACGTACGGGGAGAGGACCCGTACGCTCCACGCGCTGCGCGAGCGTCTCTCCCTCCACGAGGCCCATGGCGTAGGCGAGAAAGTCGTCCGCTTCCTCCACCGCGTACACCGGCACGATGTTCGGGTGGGAGAAGCTCGCGGCGGTTCGCGTCTCGATCAAGAAACGCTCGCGCAGTCCCGACTGTGACGCGAACTCCGGCAGCAGCACCTTGAGCGCTACCAGGCGGTCGAGCCTGAGGTCGCGCGCCAGGTACACAGTGCCCATCCCGCCGCGGCCGAGCTCGCGTTCCAGAGAGTACCGGCCGTCGAGGGCGCGACGAATGGATTCGACGGAGCTGCCCGGAAGGGATGAGTTGGTCACAGCCACGAATATGCATGCGAGAGGGCGGGCCCGCGAGAACGAACTCGAAGCCCGCCGCAAGGCGCTCGGAGCGCGTTTGACAAGCCCGACGACGCGACGTAGCGTCGGGAATCACTCCCTCACCCACGCCGCCCATGACACGCTTTCGCGCGCTTCCCGCGCTGGCCCTCCTCAGCGCGCTCGCCTCCGCCATGCCGGCGGCCGCGCAGCGCCTTGCCTACCCGAAGACGAAGACTGTGGATCAGGTGGATACCTACCACGGCGTTGCCGTGGCCGATCCATATCGGTGGCTCGAGGCGGAGAACGCGCCGGAGACGGCGAAGTGGGTGGAAGAGGAGAACAAGGTGACCGCGGGCTATCTCGAGGCGATTCCCTACCGCGCCGCGTTGCGCGCGCGCCTCGAGCGGCTGCAGAACTACGCGCGGTACGGTGCACCGTCCCGCAACGGCGTCAACTACGTCTACTCCAAGAACGACGGCCTTCAGAATCAGAGCGTGCTCTACATCCAGCGCGGCCTGAACGGAAAGCCCGAGGTGTTGCTCGATCCCAACAGCTTTGCCGCCGACGGGACGACGAGGCTCGCCGGCTTCGCGCTCTCGAAGAACGGGCGCTATGCCGCCTACGGCAAGTCGGTTGGTGGGTCGGACTGGACCGAGTACCACGTGATGGAAGTGGCGGGCCGCAAGCAGCTCGCCGACGTGATCAGTTGGGCGAAGGTGACCGGCATCTCGTGGCAGGGCGATGGCTTCTACTACAGCCGCTACGCAGCTCCCGACTCGAGTACGGCGCTCACGTCCATGAACTCGGGTCACATGGTCTACTACCACAAGGTCGGCACGTCGCAGGCGAATGACGAGCTCGTGTTCGAGGACAAGGCGAATCCCCAGCGGTTCCACACTGTCGGCACCACCGAGGATGAGCGGTACACCATCCTCACGGTGTCCGATCGCGGCAAGGGAAAGAAGGGCAACGCGCTGTTCGTGCGCGAGCGCGGCACGACGCGCTGGATGCCGCTCGTAGCCGAGGTGGGCGACTACGAGTATCGCGTGGTGGAGAATCTTGGCGATCGCTTCCTGATCGAGACGAACGATGCCGCGCCCAATGGCCGCGTGGTGCTCATGGATCCGGCGTCGCCAGCACGCGCGGCATGGAAGACCGTCCTTCCCGAGCGTGCGGAGCCGTTGCAGGGGGCGAGCACCGCCGGCGGGAAGCTGTTCGCCACGTACATGAAGGACGTGACGACGCGGGCCTACGTGTTCGATCTCTCCGGTCGCCTCCAGAACGAGATCGTGCTGCCGGGCCTCGGCTCGGCAGGCGGCTTTGACGGCAACATGGACGACAAGCAGATCTTCTACACCTTCAACTCGTTCAACTTCCCGCCGTCGATCTACCGGTACGACATCGCCACACGGAAGTCGGCGTTGTTCCGTGCGCCGCAGATTCCGGGCTTTCGCTCGGCCGATTACGTCACGAGCCAGGTCTTTTATCCAAGCAAGGATGGCACCCGGGTGCCGATGTTCATCACCCACAAGAAGGGGGTGAAGCTCGACGGCAACAATCCGGCGATGCTGTACGCATACGGCGGCTTCAACATCACCACGTCGCCGTCGTTCAGTGCGCTGCGGCTCGCGATGCTCGAGCAGGGTGTGGTGTACGCGTCAGCGAACATTCGCGGCGGTGGCGAGTACGGCGAGAAGTGGCACGAGGCCGGCACAAAGCACAAGAAGCAGAATGTGTTCGACGATTTCATCGCGGCGGCCGAGTATCTGGTGGCGCAGAAGTACACTACGCCGAGCCGTCTCGCGATCAGTGGCGCGTCGAATGGTGGTCTGCTCGTGGGCGCCGTCGCGAACCAGCGGCCCGACCTGTTCAAGGTCGTCATTCAGCAGGCCGGCGTGATGGACATGCTCCGCTTCCAGAAGTTCACGATCGGGTGGAACTGGATCGCGGACTACGGTTCTGCCGACAACGCTGACGAATTCAAGGTGCTGCGCGCCTATTCGCCGATTCACAACGTCACGGCGGGCACGTCGTATCCCGCTACGTTGATCACGACGGCCGACCATGATGACCGCGTGGTGCCGGCACACTCGTTCAAGTACGCGGCGGCGTTGCAGGCGGCGCAGGCGGGCGGCAATCCGATTCTGATCCGCATCGGCACCAAGGCGGGGCATGGCGCGGGCAGCACGACGAAGGGGCCGGAGCAG
>JACMOE010000204.1 GCA_014378185.1 Gemmatimonadaceae bacterium
GCTTGAAGCAGGCCGAGCATCAAGCCGTGCCCCGAGCATTTGACTGGAACAGCGGTTGTAAGCGAAAGATTAGAGGCACCTGAATAGTTCATATACTGTATTATACATGGGGATTTTTGAGACACAAGGGCCAACGCACGACACATTTAGTGACCTGATGGCAGGAAGCGCGGCGCGATCGGTGCTTCTTGTAAAATCACTGCTTCTCCGTCCCGTGTGCGATGACGATTGCTCGAAAAAATCAGGCCCCTGCCACACTCTCGCACTTCTGGTGGGCGCCTCTTGCGCTGATCGCCGTTGCGCTGGTCATCGTGTTCACGGTGCCGCTCATCACGACTACGCGCCTTCAGGGCATACGCGCGTACACGGCCGAATACCTGTCGCCAGCGCTGGTGCGCACCAACGACCTGGAGGCTGGACTTGCCACCGACTTCGCGGCCCGGAGTGAACTCGCGGAGAGAGGCGGCCAGTCGCGGGCGGCAGCGGCGGCAGCGTCCTCGGCTCAGAAGGACATCGCCGATGACGAAAAGGTGCTCGATTCGCTGGTGCGGCATGCGGGCGTGGAGGAGATCACGCTGTTTGCGGAAGCGCGCGCGTCGATTGCCGCATTGCGGCGGGAAGAGGCAGCGTTCGCCGCGAATGCACAGGACACGAGCGCCGCGTTGCGCGGCAGCGCCGCTGTCGGTGCGCGCGGTCGCAGGTGGGACGCGCTACAGATGGCGCTCACCGATCTGCAGATGCTCGAGAACGCGCTCACGCGCCACACGGCGTCCGATCGGGCCCGGATCGCGCGGCTCGAACGGTTCAGTGTCGTCGTGCCGGGCGGCCTGGTACCCTTGGCCCTTCTGGCGCTGGTCGCCGTCGCATGGACCGCGCGCAAGACAGTGCAGCTGGCGCAGGCGGCCACGGCTGGACAACGCAGCGCGGAGCTTGCGATGGCTTCCAAGTCCGCGCTGATGCGGGGCGTCACGCACGACCTCAAGAATCCGCTGGGCGCAGCGTGCGGCTATGCGGACCTGCTGGCCGACGGCGAGCTCGGGCCGCTGCCGGAAGTGCAGACGAAGATGATTGGGCGCCTGCGCCGCCTGCTCACCGCGACACTCGACACGGTGAATGATCTCGTGGAGCTGTCGCGCGCCGACGCGGGCGCACTTCCGATCGATCGGCGCGAGTCTGACCTGCCTGGTATTGCGCGCGAGACACTCGATGATTTTCGGCCGAGTGGCGATGCGGCCGGGTTGCGTCTCCTGTTCGCGCTGCATGCGCCCGCTGTCGGAAGCATGCCGCTCGCGATCACGGACCCCGCGCGCGTAAGGCAGGTGCTCGGCAACCTGTTGTCGAATGCGGTGAAGTACACGCCGCGCGGCGGCACGGTGGAGATGCGCGTGAGCTTCGTAACGGACCACGACCTTGGCGACGTGGTGGCGTGCGAAGTCTGCGACAGCGGCGCGGGTATTCCCGAGGAATTGCGCGAGCGGGTGTTCGAGGAATTCTTCCGGGTGCCGGCCACGGTGGCGGTGGCACCGGGTACGGGGGTGGGGCTGGCCATTGCCCGGCGTGTGGCCAGGCTCCTTGGCGGCGACCTCCGCCTCCGCGAGACGAACGGCGGCGGTGCGACGTTCTCGCTGCTGATTCCCGTGACGCGTACGGCGTCCTGAGCGAAGTTGTCGCTTACAACGATACGTGTCGCCACCACGTGTCGAGCTGCGGAGCTGTTGCGGGCTCGACGCGTTGGCCCGGCCGAGGAATCAGAGTGCGCACGTTCGCTCGTGCCGCGGCGGCGAGCAGGCGTTCCGGCGGTTCATCCCATGCATGAAACGCGAGGTTGAACGTACCCCAGTGCAGTGGCAGCAGCGTGGCGCCGCGGAGCATGGAGTGCACGCGAACGGCGCCTTCGGGATCGAGATGGATGTCGGGCCATGTGACGTCGTAGGCGCCGATCTTGATCATCGTGAGATCGAACGGGCCGTATCGTTCCCCGATGGCTCCGAGGCCGTCGAAGAATCCCGTATCGCCGCTGTGAAATGCACGATGCTTCGGGCCGGCGATCACCCAGGACGCCCATAATGTCTGATTGCGCTTCATGGCGCGACCGGAAAAATGACGAGCTGGCTGCGCCGTGATGCTCAGTGAGCCGATGTGTGCGCTGTCGCCCCAATCGAGTTCGGTGACCCTGCTGGCCGGGAATTTCCAGCGCTCGAGATGCGCGCCCACGCCGAGGGCGGTGATCCACTGCGTGTGCTGCTGCTCCGGGCTGGCCACGATCGCGCGCACGGCAAGCATGTCGAGGTGGTCGTAATGATCGTGCGTGAGGATCACCGCATCCAGCCGGGGAAGTTCGCCGAGTGGCAGCGGTGGCGGATGAAAGCGCCGAGGACCGACAAGTTGGGATGGCGACGCGCGCAATCCCCACACCGGATCGATGAGGACACGGTAGCCGTCGATCTCCAGCAACACCGTCGAATGCCCGAGCCACGTGACGCGCAAACCTGATGTGGGCGGATGGATGAAGTCAGCGGCCGCGAGTGGCACGATGGGAATGTCACCCGTGGGCACTCGCTGCTCCCGGCCGAACAACTGCCGTCGCATGGAGCGCCAGAACACACCCGGCGTCAGCAGTGAACCCGGTATGGGATTCTGGAATGCGCCATCCCGGAACTGCGGAGAGCGCCGGATGCGTTCCATCCGCTCACCGGTTGGCGCGGCGCCGAACACGGCCAGCGGCCCGTTCACGGGAGCGACGTCACTCGCAACAGGCGTCCGCAGTGCGTATTGCCAGCCGCCGCGCACGTGGCTTGAGCGCGGAGAGCGCCTTCTCTGCGCGTTCGAAGGCGGTGCGTTCCAGCGTGTAGTAGCTCCAGCGTCCCTCGCGCCGGTCGGTGACCAAGCCTGCTTCCTTGAGCGTTTTGAGGTGCCATGACAACCGCGATTGCGCGACGCTAAGATCTTCCATGAGGTCGCACACGCAGCGTTCGCCGTTGGCGAGGAGCTCGAGCACCTCGATTCGCATGGGGTCAGCGAGGGCGTGAAAGAGGGCGGCGGTGCTGGCGGCGGGGGCAGGCATGAATGGGAGATTACATCAATAAATCTTGATAGGCAAGTGCGGGGGGCTGAGGTCCGAAGTGCGAGGTCGGGGGTCGGGCGTCTGAGGTCGGGGTCTGAGGTCGGAGTCTGAGGTCAGAGTCTGAGGTCGGACATCAGGCGCCGCGCCACCCATGGTGTTTGGAGTTCACCCGGTTTAGTAGACACCTAGTTTAACTGACTTGCTGGAGCTCGACTTCGTACTGCACTGGAGAGCGGTAGCCGAGTGATGAATGGCGCCGCTGCCGATTGTACCAGATTTCGATGAAGTGAAACAGCTCGCGGTTCGCGACACCCCGCGATTCGAAGAGTCCATCGACCAGCAACTCCTTCGTCACTGTCGCGAAGAAGCTTTCCACGACCGCGTTATCCCAACAATCGCCCACCCGACTCATGCTCGGCGTGAACTGCGCCCCCGCCAGGAGCGCTTGATAGGCTGCGCTTGTATACTGGACGCCCCGATCCGAGTGGTGCAAGCCGCCGCGCGCGCTGCGGTGCCGTAACGCCATGCGTAGCGCGCTGAGGGCGAGCTCTTGGTCTAGGCGCGTCCGCACCGCCCACCCGACCACCCGTCGCGAGGCGAGATCGAGAATGACGGCGAGGTAGAGCCAGCCCTCGCGGGTCGGGATGTAGGTGATGTCGGCCGCCCAGAGCGCGTCCACCCCCGCTTGGGCCTCCACGGCGAACTGGCGCGCCAAGTGATTCGGCGCGACCGGCTGGCGATGCCCCGATTGCGTTGTCACGCGATAGGGTGTGGGCGTGATCGCCCGAATCCCCTCCTGCCGCATGACCCGAGCGACTCGCTTCTCCCCACACCGGACGCCGCCGTCGCGCAGCTCACGATGCACGCGCGGACTGCCGTAGGCCCGTCGGCGACCCGTGTGGAGGGCCCGAATGCGGGCCGCGAGTACCGCATCGGCCTTCACCCGCTCTGCCAACGGCTGCGCACGCCACTTGTAGAACCCGGCCCTCGACACCTCGAGCACCCGGCACATCGTCGTGATGTGAAAGATGCGCTCGTGCGCGCGGATGAACACGAATCTCATCGTGCATCCTTGGCGAAGAAGGCCGTGGCTTTTTTTAATATTTCTCGTTCCAAGCGAAGCTGCTTGTTTTCTCGCCTAAGAATAGCGAGTTCTTCTTTCTCGGAGGCCGTGAGCAGGCTTGAACTGCCGTTCTCGTTCGCTGCATTGGACTGCTTAATCCAGTTACGCAGAACCCCATCAGCGACGCCTAAGTCCTTCGCAACTTGCGCGACGGAATGACCTGGTTTCGTGGTAAGGCTAACTGCTTCCGCCTTGAATTCAGAATTGAGTTTTCGCCGGTTACTTGCTGATTTGTTTGGTGTCTTTGGCTTCACTTAGAGGCTCCATGTGTTTGAGTGGATATCTTATCAGATGACTCCACTAAACCGGGGCAACTTCA
>JACMOE010000205.1 GCA_014378185.1 Gemmatimonadaceae bacterium
CACGAGGTGAAGGTGGTGAATACGGCCGCCCAGACGCATGAAGTCGTGTTCATGGAGCTGATGCCGGGCAAGACCGCGGCGGACGTGGGCAACTGGGTCGAGAAGGAGATGATGAAGGGTCCGCCACCGGGCCGGCCGATTGGCGGCATGTCCAACCTCGACAAGGGCCGCGCGGGCAGCTTTTCGGTGGACCTGCACCCTGGGCATTATGGCATGATCTGCTTCGTTCCGGATGCGAAGGATGGCAAGCCCCACTTCATGCACGGCATGACGAAGGAGATCACGGTCGCGGCGAAGTAGTCACGCGGTATGCTGAACGCCCCGGTTGCGCTCCGCGCGCGACCGGGGCGTGTAGATTTCTGCCGTACTGAGCGCGGAAAGACGTGCGGTTTTGAGTTTTCTGCTGCCAGTCATCCAGTTTTCAGTCCCGTCGTTCCCGTCGTCCCGTATTCCTGTCATCCCGGCTCAATGGCTCCGCAGTTCATCTACGTCATGAAGTCGCTGCGGAAAGTCGTTCCGCCGGCGAAGGTCATTCTCGACGACATCTGGCTCTCGTTCTATCCCGGCGCCAAGATCGGCGTACTCGGCGCCAACGGCGCCGGTAAGTCCACCCTGCTGCGCATCATGGCCGGCATGGACGAGAATTTTCAGGGCGAAGCCTGGGCCGCCAAGGGAACCAAGATCGGCTACCTCCAGCAGGAGCCCCACCTCGACCCCACGCTCGACGTGCGCGGCAACGTGATGCTCGCCGTCGCCGACCAGCGCAAGTTGCTTGACCGCTTCAACGCCATCAGTGCTGCGTTCGCCGAGCCCGATGCCGACTTCGACAAGCTGCTCGACGAGCAGGCCCGCGTGCAGGAGCGCATCGACACCCTCGACCTCTGGAACCTCGACAACAAGATCGAGATCGCGATGGAGGCGTTGCGCCTGCCGCCTGACGATGCCGACGTCACCGTATTGAGCGGTGGCGAGAAGCGTCGTGTCGCGCTGTGTCGGATTCTGTTGGAGCAGCCCGACATGCTGCTGCTCGACGAGCCCACCAATCACCTGGTCGCCGAGTCGGTGGATTGGCTCGAGCATTTCCTCGGTTCGTTTCCGGGCACCGTCGTCGCGATTACGCATGACCGGTATTTCCTGGACAACGTGGCCAAGTGGATCCTCGAGCTCGATCGCGGCAAGGGCATGCCGTACGAGGGCAACTACACCAGCTGGCTGGAGCAGAAGCGCGAGCGGCTGAAGCAGGAGGAGAAGACCGAATCAGCGCGCCAGCGAACGTTGCAGCGTGAGCTCGAGTGGGTGCGCATGGCCCCGCGTGCTCGGCAGGCCAAGAGCAAGGCGCGCATCCAGAAGTTCGAGGAGTTGCAGGAAGCCGATACCGGCGACAAGGTGCTCCAGCACGAGATCACCATTCCGCCTCCGCCGCGTCTTGGTAATGACGTCGTGATCGCGAAGGGGTTGAAGAAGGCGTACGGCGACAAGGTGTTGTTCGACGATCTCACCTTCTCGTTGCCGCGCGGCGGTATCGTCGGTGTGATCGGGCCCAATGGGGCGGGCAAGACGACGTTGTTCCGGATGATCATCGGTGAGGAGAAGCCCGATGGTGGTGAGCTGAAGGTGGGTGAGACCGTCCAGCTGGCGTATGTCGATCAGGGTCGCATCCTGGATGGGTCGAAGACCGCGTATCAGGAAGTGTCGGAAGGTCGCGACGAAATCACGGTGGGCAATCGCGAGATCAATGCGCGGGCGTACCTGAGCCAGTTCAACTTCAAGGGGACGGATCAGCAGAAGAAGGTTGGCGACCTGTCGGGTGGGGAGCGGAACCGGCTGCATCTGGCCAAGCTGTTGAAGTCAGGCGGGAATGTGCTGCTGCTGGATGAGCCGACCAATGATCTCGACGTCGATACGCTTCGTGGATTGGAAGAAGCGTTGGTGGATTTTGCGGGGTGTGCGGTGGTGATCTCGCATGATCGGTGGTTTCTCGATCGTATCGCGACGCACATACTGGCGTTCGAAGGGAACTCGGAGACGGTGTGGTTCGAGGGGAACTTCAAGGAGTACGATGCGGACCTCCGCAGGCGGAAAGGAGCTGACGCCGATCAGCCGCATCGGGTGACGTACAAGAAGTTGGTACGGAGCTAGTTAGGTGGGGTTGTCGTGAGAGACCTCCTGAGTCCACCGAAGACTGGCGATCAGAGCCGTGCCGCACCCTGCCTCGATCAAAACAACGCCGCCTGAGCGCGCCGCCGCCCGCACGGCCAAGCACTTCGGACCGCTTCGCGCGCTCCTGACACCAACGCTCACGACTTCCCCTCCACCTATTTCGGTGCGGTTCAATGTCCCGCCTCATCACTGCTGCCCTCGCTCTCGCCCTGGCCTCACACTCCGCGAGCGCCCAATCCCGCACCGCTGAACTGAAGGAGCTCGACGCCTACATCCAGCAGGGGATGAAGGCGTGGAATCTTCCCGGCCTCTCGATCGCCGTCGTCGCCAACGATTCGGTGCTGTTCACCAGGGGCTACGGTGAGAAGTCTCTTGCCGCCCCCGGCGCCGTGGACGCCACCACCCAGTTCGGCATCATGAGCACCACCAAGGCGATGACCGCCCTGGCGCTCGCGATGCTCGTGGACGACGGCCGGCTTGCGTGGACCGATCGCGTGACGAAGTGGCTGCCGGGGTTCGAGTTCTCCGAGCCTTACCTCACCAACACCGCCACCGTCCGCGATCTCCTCACCCACAACATCGGCGTCCCCAATGCCGACCTGCTCTGGGTGCGCGGTGATCTCACGCGCGAGGAGATTCTGCGCCGAGTGCGATATCTGCCCAGCGCATATCCGCTGCGGGGGGGATTCAGCTACGCCAACGTGATGTATGGCGCAGCGGGCGAAGTGGTGGCGAAGGCGAGCGGCATGTCGTGGGACGACTTTGTTTCCACTCGCATCTTCACCCCGCTCGGCATGACCCACAGCTATCCGTCACATGCACGGATGCGCGCGGTCGAGCGGAACGTGAGCGCCGCGCACTATCGAATTCGGGATACGCTGCGCGTGATCGAGGACGAGTCCGTGGACGTCATCCCGTCGGCCGGCGCCGCGTGGAGCAACGCCGACGACATGGCGAAGTGGGTGCGCTTCCTGCTCGACAGCGGGCGTGTCGGTGGCCGGCGACTGCTTTCGGACACCAGCTACCGTGAGCTGTTCCGGCCGCAGAGCTTCGTCACAGCGAGCGAGTTCTATCCCACCGCGCAGGTGACCAAGCCGCACTGGACGACGTACGGGCTCGGCTGGTTCGAGCAGGATTTCCGCGGTCGCTTCCTCGCCTTTCATACCGGCTCGCTCGATGGCCGCACCGCGATCATCGGTCTCGTTCCTGACAAGAAGGTCGGCGTCTACATCTTCGGCAACGCCGACCATGTGGAGTTCCGGCATGCCCTGATGCTCAAGGCGCTCGACATCGTCGCCGGCACCAATGGCGAGCCGGCGCGGGATTGGAGCACGGAGTTCCTCGCACTCTATGGAAGCATCCGCGCGCGGGGCGACTCCGTGCGGATCGCGGGCGAGAAGGCGCGCGTCCCCGGCACGCGGCCGTCGCTGCCGCTCGATGCGTATGTGGGCACCTACACCCATCCAGCATGGGGGACGCTTGACGTCTCGCTCCGGCAGGGGGCGCTGCGGATGACGCTCGGCGCGGGCCCGGCTCGCGCTGGTTCGTTGACGCATTGGCACTACGACACCTTCCGCTCCACACTCGGCGACGGTCGCGATGGCGCGACGATATTGCAGTTCGTGCTCGGCACCGATGGG
This sequence comes from Gemmatimonadaceae bacterium, assembly GCA_014378185.1. Classification (GTDB taxonomy): domain Bacteria; phylum Gemmatimonadota; class Gemmatimonadetes; order Gemmatimonadales; family Gemmatimonadaceae; genus AG11. The sequence continues at coordinate 3,801 of JACMOE010000205.1, forward strand.
AAGGTGAGCCGAGTGCTGCTGTATGGCAGTGAGGCGTATGCGTTCGTGCGCTGAGCTTCGCCCGGGCTGACGGTGTCGGTGTCATCCCGCGCGCTTCGCGGGGGCTCTCGCTGGGACTCGAGCGACAGCAGCCCGGCGTCGAGCGCCCCTGCGTACGGATGCGAGCTCGACCACGTTGTGCGGAGATACCCGTGCCCCGACGGGCACTTCGCCCGACACCGACCGCCTGGGCGAGGCGCGATCATTCATCTGGTCGCAACTGATCGCATCGCCCTCCGTCCGGAGCTGCTCATGGCCACACTCGTTGACCCCTCGCCCAAGCCGATCCCGACTCCAGCAGCGCGGGCTGGCACGTCCACGATGAAGGCCCTCGTATACCACGGGCCCGGCAAGCTCATCGTGATCGATATCGACGACAACTGGCTGGAGGTGGCGCGCACGCTCGGCGC
>JACMOE010000206.1 GCA_014378185.1 Gemmatimonadaceae bacterium
TTGCGTCCGGACACGGAGCCAACCTTCGCGGCGCTACGGCAAGCGGAGCGCGTGGTGGCAGCCGCGGAGTCCACGCTGGCACGAACCCGCACTGAGCTGGCGCAACTCGTAGCGGCAACGGCTGCCGTTGCCGCTACCGACACCGCTCTCGGCGGCGGCCATCTGAGCGCGGGCGTACGGAGCCAGCGTGATTCGCTTGCCGAGCGGGTTGCCCTGCTCGGGCGGCTGATCGCTCGTTCGGAGAATGCGCCGCTGCTGGGCTCGTATCGGGCGCTTGCGCAGGCGGGCCCCATGCAGGGGGACGCCAAGGTGAAGGCGCAGCTGGACTCGCTCGTGGAGATCGAGCGCGAGCGCGATAGCTATAGCGCTGTTGGCGGCGTCGATCCAGTGTTTGTGGCGCTCACGGCGCGCGCCAACGAACTCGGGCGCAATATCGAATCCCTGGCGGACGCTCGGCGAACTGCGCTCAAGAAGGAGTTGGCTGCGCTCGCCCCCCCCATTCCCGTGATGCCGGCCGAGATTGCCTCGCGCCCACTTCCGGACACAGTCGCGCGGGCGAGGGATCGCGATGCGGCCCGTGATGCGAGCGCCGGCGTCGCGACCAGGCTTGCGCGTGAGCGCGCCGAATTGGTTGCGCTCGATGTGCGCGAGGAGCGCGCGCGCGAGCTGGCGAATATTGGTGCCTCGCCCTCAGCGATGCTCGCCGCCGCTCTCGTCTTCGGCGCAATGCTGGGGTTCGGTGTCGTCCTGCTGGACGAGGTGCGTCACCCGCGGGTGGCTGACGCGTACGAAATCGAGCGAATGACTGGCATCCGCGTACTTGGCGAAATTCACCGATTGCCGCCTTCGCCGGATCGTGGTCGACGGACAGCGGAGCGTACTGCGCCCACCTTCATCGACCCTGGTGCTGACGGCCACCAACTCGTGTACCTGACCATTGCCACGACGGGAACCAACACGGTCATGCTTACCGTGACGGGGGACATGCCCGCTGTCTCCGCCGTCGTGGCGATCAATTTCGCCGCCATTGCCTCGGATGAGGCGAGAGATACGCTGCTCATCGATACCGACGGGACGGCGTCGACCATCGCAGCGGCACTCCGTATCCGCCCGAGCGCAGGGATGAGTGGACTGGCAGGCGGACAGACTGAATGGTCGCAAGTCATTCGTACCGCGAATCTCGGTCGCGATCGGACGATTGACGTGGTGCCAAGCGGGCAGGGCGTCGTGGCGATCGACGAACTCACGGGGATCCTGCAGCGGGACGTCGAAACCCTGTCGCGGCGATACGACGCGATTGTCGTGGTAAGCGCACTTGATCAATCAGTAGCAGGCGTGTCCGCCGCGCTTCCGGTTCCCGATGTGCTGTACTGCGTGAGAGCAGGACAAACTCCGATTGCCGAACTCAAGCGGCACATCGAGGAAATCCAGACCACGGGGGCGCAGGTGCGAGGCGTCGTGTTCTGGAACGCCCCCGATCCGCAACTCGCGGATCTTCGTCCTTCGAGGGAGACGGAGCCGGAAACAGCCGTCACAGCATAGGGCGTGCTCCACCCCATTGTGGGAGATGTGATGCCCGCATGATGTCGACTACACTTCGGCGATGCCATACATGTGGGCTGATACCCTCGAGACGCTCGAACGCCTGCACCTGGTGCGCCTGCTGGTCTGGGCCGCCGCAAGCATGCTGGCGGGCACTGCACTGCTTGCCTGGTTGCGCGCGGGTGGCCGACACTCTCCCTTGCTCAGGAATTTTGCCATCCAGTCTGCCGCCTGGGGTGTTGTGGATGCGGTGATTGCAGGCATAGCGCTTCGCGGTATCGCTCCACGCGACATTGCCTCGGCGACGCGGCTCGACCGCATACTGTGGCTGAACATCGGCCTCGACGCAGGATATGTGTTCGTGGGGATCACGGTGGTGGTGGCTGGTTGGCGTCTTGGACGACGGCCAGGACTCATGGGCGCCGGCCTTGGCGTCGTGGTGCAGGGTGGTGCACTCGCGTTGCTGGACCTCATGCTGGCGGCGCAGATTTCCCGATAAAGCCGGCCAGGGACACGCCTGGACCTCGTACGCTGTCGCAAGCCGGATGCGTCTCGGCGTTGTATGTTTCGATTCCTGCTCCCAGTGCCAGCGTTCACTGCCGTCTTCGTGTGAGGGAATGACGATCCGCGGCTACTCCGATCGTGTCAACCACGCCTTTGCGTTCGCCGCAAAGCATCATGACCGGCAAGTCCGGAAGGGAACGCGTCTTCCCTACCTGACACACCCCGCCAACGTTGCCGTGATCCTGACGCGGTACGATCAGGACGAGCACACGATCGTGTCCGGCATCCTGCACGATGTCATCGAGGACTGCGTGCGCGATGGCTACACGCGGGACATGCTCGAGCAACGCATTGGTGACAAGTTCGGGCCGGCCGTGCTGGATACCGTCCTGGCCGTGACGCACAGGCAGGTGGACGAAGAGGGAATCGAGTTGTCAAGCGAGGAGCGCAAGGATGATTACCTCGCGCGGCTCGCCGCCGCGTCCGAGCCAGCCCGCTGGGTTTGTGCGGCCGACAAGATTCACAATGGAAACTCCATACTGGCCGACCTGAATCGAACACTCGACCCCGACACGGTCTGGTCGCGGTTCAATGTGGGGCGGATCGGCACCGTGCGCTGGTACCGCAGAGTGTACGAGCGACTGCGCGAGGTGGGATTCGCCGCGCCGATCATGGGCGAATTGCTCGAGGTAGCCGAGCGACTGGAAGAGAAGGGTCGGTGATCCGGCTCAGGCCCCAGTCAATGCACCCGATGGGTAGGTACGCGCGACGTAGTCTTCGAGAATCACGAGAAACTCCTGGACGATGCGGTCACCCTTGAGCGTCGTGAGCAGCTTGCCATCCATGTAGACGGGCGCCTTGGGATCCTCGAAGGTGCCAGGCAGCGAGATCCCGAGATTGGCGTGCTTGGATTCGCCGGGACCGTTCACGACGCAGCCCATGACCGCAACGTTCATCGTCTCCACACCAGGACGTGTGGTCTTCCACAGCGGCATCTGCTCGCGCAGATAGGTCTGGATGTCTTGCGCCATATGCTGGAAGAACGTGGACGTCGTGCGCCCGCACCCCGGACATGCGGTGACCTGGGGAGCAAAGCTCCGCAATCCGAGGGATTGAAGAATCTGCTGCGCAACGAGGACTTCCTCGGAGCGGTCTCCATCCGGCTTTGGCGTGAGGGACACTCGAATGGTGTCACCGATGCCCTGGGCGAGCAGGATCGCGAGCGCTGCGGCGCTCGCCACCTGCCCCTTCATTCCCATGCCTGCCTCGGTGGGCCCGAGGTGCAGCGGATAATCGCAGCGCGCCGCGAGGCGGCCATACACCTCCACGAGGTCAGGCACGTGCGACACCTTGGCCGAGATGAGGATTTGATCGTGGCGCAATCCTACTGCCTCCGCCATCTCTGCGGACCGCAGCGCGGACGCCAGCATCGCCTCGATGTAAACGTCCTTCGCCGTGCGTGGCGAGCCGGCGGCGGCGTTCTCGTCCATCATCTCCGTGAGGAGATCCTGGTCGAGCGAACCCCAGTTGACGCCAATGCGAACGGGCTTTCCGCACTCGACAGCAATCTGCACGATGGTGCGAAAGTGCTCGTCGCGTCGCTTGCCACCCACGTTGCCAGGGTTGATGCGGTACTTGGCCAGCGTCTGGGCGCACGCAGGATATTTCGCCAGCAACAAGTGCCCGTTGTAGTGAAAATCGCCGACGAGAGGAACCACCACGCCCAGGTCGGCGAGCCGAGTCGCGATTTCGGGGACTGCCGCGGCCGCCTCGTCATTGTTGACCGTGATGCGGACCAACTGCGATCCGGCTGCGGCGAGCGCCGCGACCTGGGCCGCCGTGCCCGCGGCATCAGCCGTGTCGGTGTTCGTCATGGACTGCACGACGATCGGATGGGCCGACCCGACATGGACAGTCCCGATCGAGGCGCTAACGGTGGACCGGCGTGAGGCGAAGGACACGGCGAGTGCGGGTGAGGGGACACCGAAAGTTACTTCGGTTCCACAGGTGCGTGGGAAGCGCCGCGCGCGTAGGTTCTGCGCAGGATGCGGGTGCACTCCTGCTGCCTGATGCCCGGCATCGCAACGAATAAACCCGGAGACCGATGCACGACGACCGAAACCAGGACCGACCGGCGCCGGATCAGCCGATTGGAGATCGCGTCTCGAGCCCTAAACCGGCGCGTGCGCGTGGCCGCCGGTGGGTGCCGATCATCATCGCCGTGGGAATCGTGGGGCCGCTGTTGCTACTGGCTGCCTGGATCTCCATCGCGCTGCACTGGCACTATTCCGTTGGAAACCGCGCCGGCTACATCCAGAAATTCTCCCAGAAAGGCTGGTTGTGCAAGACCTGGGAAGGTGAGCTGGCCATGGTCAACCTCCCGGGTGCCGCGCAGGAACGGTTCCTGTTCAGCGTACGCGATGACAGCGTGGCGCAGGAAATCACGCGACGCATGGGCGGTCATGTCACGCTGACGTACGAGGAACACCGAGGCATTCCGACCTCGTGTTTCGGGGACACGCAGTATTACGTAAAAGGTGTGGAGAAAATTCCGTAACCCGCGGGGCAGGTCCTGTGTCTGCGTGGACAAGGGCGCAACGGTCGCCCGAACAGCAGGTCTCGCTCTCTTGACCACTCTTTTGGCCCCTGCTAAGTTTGCCGCGCCGCCTCCGTCAGAGATGGATGCGGCAATGGACATGGCGGGACATCGGTGCGCCCGCGCGACCAAGGCACTGTCGGGCGCGGTGAGTTCCGCTCCGGACACTCAGCTTCAGGAGTGGGACATGCGTACAATGGGCAAAGTGAAGTGGTTCAACGATGCGAAGGGATTTGGTTTCATCACCCCGGACAATGGGGAGAAAGACTGCTTTGTGCACTTCAGCGCAATCGAGGGAGATGGATTCAAGTCGCTGGCCGAGGGAGATGCGGTGGAGTTTGATATCGTGCAGGGCGCCAAGGGGCCGGCAGCGGAGAACGTGTCAAAGGCTTAGCAGCGCAGTCGTTCATGTTTACGGGGCGAAGAGTGCTGGACACTCTTCGCCCCGTTCTATATGCCTGGCTTGCCGGGTGGACGACCGCGGCGACGCATGGGATGTGATTCCAGAGCATTGGCGAGGCGTGCGTTGACCGCCCGCTCCACCTCGGTCCAGTTCACGCTCAGTGTGAGGTGTCCGCTTTCGAAGACGCCGACCGGCCCAGAACAGAGCATTTCCGCCGTCAGGCGAAGGGCGTCGCCTGTGCCGATACCCAGGAGCGTTTGGAGTTGCCGAACGACTGCAAGTCGCACCACGGCTGCATGCGTAATTTTTCGTGCTACCCCTCGCCGGACAGAAACGACGTCCGGAATGACGAATTGACTGAGGATATTGTCCGTCCAGCGATCTGGCGCGTCTATCGCAAGCGAAGCAACAGCAACGGTATAGGATCTCAATATAATATTCCTAAAAAAATATCAACATGTAATCTCAAGTTGCGTTCAAAATATTCTTTTAATCATAGGAACATTACAATTCCCCTGGGGAAACCGCAATACGTACTCCCAGCAACTCGTGCGACAGCTTGAGCCTCGTGCTGGCATGGATGTCGAATAGGGAGTAGGCACAATCACCAGGAGGTTGGACCATGCGCAGACGCATTTTCTTCATTGCAACGGGGATGCTGCTATCCGCTGCCGTTGCACAGGGACAAACCGCATTTCTCATGGCGGGTGGAGCAA
>JACMOE010000207.1 GCA_014378185.1 Gemmatimonadaceae bacterium
CACCACCGGGCCCGGACAATGCCCAGCCGTGACACGCCCGTCGCGCGACGGCAGCAAATGGCGACGCCAGAAACAACGAAATGAAGACCACACGAAGGGGATATGCATCGCCTGACACCGCTCCTGACGTCGCGGCCGAGCGGCGCGATGGTGCCATGGATCGGCGCGACGACGTGAAGCGTCGCAAGCTCGAGATGATCCTCGACCGCTTCTTTCGGCCTGGCCGCTGGGCGACGCGCGCATCGTACGCGCTCGGCCTCCAGAGCGGGCGCCCCGTGCACGTGGACTGTCACGAGCTGCCAGTGTCGCGACTGAACGCCTCGAGACCGTTACGCGTTGCGTTTGCGTCGGACTTTCACGCTGGCGCAACCACTTCCGCTCGGGTGCTCGCGAATGCCTGCGCGGCGCTCGATGCCCTCGCGCCCGACGTCCTGCTGCTTGGTGGCGACTTCGTGAGCGTGCGCGCAGACGACATCCACGCGCTCGCCCCGCTGCTGGCAAAGGTACACGCTCCGCTCGGCAAGTTCGGCGTGTTCGGCAATCACGACCTGCGGGCGAACCGGGGAGTACTGGTTGATGCGCTCGCCGCCGCAGGGGTGCGCATGCTCGTCAATGAAGTGGTGCGACTGCCCGCACCGCACGATGACGTACGCATCGTGGGGCTGGATGATCCCATTCGCGGGGCGCCGCGCGGCGAGGTTCTCGATGCTGCCGACGGCGTGCGTATCCTGTTGATGCATGCGCCCGATGGCCTGCTCGCTGCGGGCAACCGGCATTTTGACTTGGCCCTGTGCGGCCACACGCACGGCGGCCAGATCGTGTTGCCTGGCGGGACGATGCCGTACCTGCCGCACGGAACGTTATCGCGCGAGTATCCAGTCGGGCTGTTTCAGCTGGAGGGAGATCGCACCTTGCTGGTGAGCCGCGGCGTGGGGTGCAGCACGCTGCCGATGCGGTTCGGCTGTCCGGCGGAGATCCACGTCGTCACACTCGCCTGACTTTCGTTCCTGCCGCCGCCGAGACGTGAGCGCATGGTCGAATGCCGTCCGTGCCGCTTCAATCCTTGGCGCTTTTTCTCGAGCCAACCCACCAAGGCTTCCAGGCGTAGCCGAAACTCTGTTCCCCAGTCCGCGTAGGGTCTCCATCCCGATCAGGAGACCCTCATGATTCGACGCACCACGCTCTGGCGGGTAGTCGCCGCACTCTTCACCGTCGTCAACTTCGCCGGCGCTGGGTATGCCATCGCGCGCGCCGAGGGACTGCACGCCGGCGGGCATGTCGCGTTGGCGATGCTCGGCGCCTACGCGCTCTGGCGGCTTGCATCGATCACCGAGTGGCAGGGCGTGTCTCCCGAACTTCCCGTGGATGATCGTCTGGATCACCTGCAGCAATCGGTGGATGCCGTGGCCATCGAGGTCGAGCGCATTGGGGAAGCGCAGCGGTTCAGCACCAAGCTTCAGGCGGAACGGGCCGAGCCGCGACGCTGAGGTCCGTGACCTGCTTGTAGTGAGTCAAGAGCAGGCCTCGCTTGTCCAGGACGATATCGCGCGAAGCCCTGCATCACGCCGTTGCTACCTCCTCCTCGATGAAAGTGAACATCCGCGTCGCCACGATGGCCGATGTGCCTGTGCTGGAGCAGTTGATCACGGCGTCCGTGCGTGGACTCAACGCCGGCCGATATACGCAGGCAGAAATGGACGCGGCTCTCGCCGGCGTATTTGGCGTGGACACGCAGCTCATTGCGGACGGCACCTACTACGTGATGGACGGTCCGGCCGGTCCGGCGGCGGCCGGAGGCTGGAGCGGCCGTCGTACGCTGTATGGCGGCGACAAGATGAAGGACGTGGAGGATCCACGTCTGGATCCTCGCACGGAGCCTGCGCGCATCCGCGCCTTCTTCGTGCATCCCGACTGGTCGCGACGTGGCCTCGCACGCCGGTTGTACGCCGAGTGTGAGCAGTCGGCGCGGGCGGCCGGGTTTCGGGGGTTCGAGCTGATGGCGACGCTGCCGGGTGAGCCATTGTATGTCGCGCTGGGATTCTCGGTCGTCGAGCACGTCGTGGTTGCCGTTGCAGGGGTGGATGTGTCGTTCACGCGCATGGCACGGGCATTCATGGTGGAGGATGCGGCATCGCCCGGCATTCGCGCGGGTTCCTTGATGCTGATCCCGAACACGCTTGATGCGACGCGCGCCCTCGTTGCAGGAATGGATGCGTCGCAACGTGCGGAGCTGTCGCCTGACTGGACGGCTCGCGTCACGTCGGGAACGGCCGATGCGTGGACGCTTGGTTACACGATGGAGCTCCTGGGCACCGGCGTCACGGTCGGGATGTGTGGCTTCAAGGGACCTCCGGGATCGGATGGAGCGGTGGAGATCGCGTATGGCGTTTCTGCCGAGAACGAGGGCAATGGCTATGCAAGTGATGCAGCGAGGGGGCTCGTGGGCCATGCGTTCGGCAGTGGCCTGGTATGCGTCGTCCGAGCGCATACGCTGTCGGATGAAGGCGCATCGGCGCGCGTGCTCCTCAAGTGCGGGTTCCGACGCGTGGGGCAGGTCGTCGATCCCGAGGACGGCTTGGTGTGGAAATGGGAGAGGAAGCAGGGCGGCACATGAGCCCGTGCTACGGCTCCAGCGGTCGGAGCATGAGTTTCAGGTATGTAATCTTTATTTACAGCCTTCAATTGTATGAACCGCCAAACGCTTGTCTCCCCTTATAAGAGAACGTTTTCAGTTGAAAATGGCCTCTATTGCTCTCGCAAAATGCGGTTATCGCCGCGATTCGCAACGAAGTTACAGAAAATCGGTCGGTCATTGCGGCGGATTCCTGTTGGACAAAGTGGCCGCCTAGGTGATTTCGCAGTGCTTCCCGAGTCAGTTTGACGACTTTCTGGAATGCTGATTTCGTGGTCCCGGCATTGCTTTGACCCAGGGTGCCACGAGGTTCCAGCGGAGCGTGGTGCCAGCGCGACGGACACCTGGGAGTATCCCTCCTTGTCCAACGCCTCACACTGATGATCGAGCATTCCGCTCGAAAGGATTTCCTTATGTACCTGCCGACGAAGGCACGCACAGCTCTACGCTTCGCACTTCTTGCCGGCGCCGCGGTTCTCGGCGCCTGCTCGTCCGAGGTGACGTCGCCCAAGGCGACTCCCCTGCACGGCAACGAGGCGACCTCGATGTTCGTCCCGTCCGCGGCGGCCAAGGCGCTCATTGGCGTCGTCGATGGCACCTACACCGTTGTTATCGATCCGACGATCGATCAGCAGTTCAACCTGGGGCCGAACTACCTCTCGCTACCCGCGAACTCGATCTGTAACCTGACGACATCGGGCTATGGCGCGGCCTACTGGGATGCGTCCTGCACCCCGGAATCGACTAAGCTCATGCTCACGGTGATCATCAAGAATGCCGCGAGCGACAATCCGAGCCTTGATTTCTTCCCGGCAATGCGCTTCAACCCCGCCAAGTCAGTCCAGCTGTTCATCTATGCCCCGAAGGTCAATCCGGCCGATGGAAAGAAATGGCTGATGAAGTATTGCCCGGACGGTGGTACGTGCATCAATGAGGCCCTCACTGACCCCTCGCTTGGGTCGAACATCGATTATGCCAACAACGTCCTGTTCCGCCGTGTCAAGCACTTCAGCGGGTACACCGTTGCCGAATAATCGAACCACGTGACGCCGGCGGACCCCGTCCGCTTCCAATTACAGCCTCTCTGATCATCGACACCTAACAGTGGCGCGACGACGCGCTGCTTCCCTGGAGACATACATGCAGGCATTCACGCAGGCCATCAGTGGTCGTACGGCTCGGCCGGATCTCTTCCCCCTTCGTAACTCCGGCTATATCATCGCGTCGAGCTGATCACTCGTAGAA
>JACMOE010000208.1 GCA_014378185.1 Gemmatimonadaceae bacterium
CCGCCGAGCGTCAGGCATTCTCCCGCAATACCACCCTGGCGTCCAGCGCCAGTGCGCCGTGTGCGCCCACTCGCAGCGGGTTCACGTCCAGTTCGGCGATCTCTGGAAAAGCATGCGCCATGTCGCCAAGCCGCACGAGGACATCGGCCACAGCGTTTACGTCCACCGCCGGCGCGCCCCGGAAAGGCCCGAGCAGGCGCGCCGACCGCAGCGTGCGCAGCATCTCGAGCGCGTCATGATGATCCACCGGCGCAAGCCGAAGTTGCACGTCGCGCAACGCTTCCACGTAGATGCCGCCCAGCCCGACCATGAGCATAGGTCCGAACCCTTCCACGCGAGAGAAGCCCGCGATCAGCTCCGGCTCGCCGTCGGGCACCATGCACTGCACGAGCACGCCCGTTACCTGCGCGTCCGGTACGCACCGGAGCACCGAGGCGAGCATCTCCCTGTAGGCCGAACGCACGGAGGCTGCGTCGCGTAGCCCGACACGCACGCCGCCGACGTCGCTCTTGTGCGACACCTGGGGCGACACGACCTTGAGCACCACGGGATAGCCGAGCGTCTCGGCGTTGCGCTCGGCGTCGTCGGCATCGAGGGCGAGTGCGCTGTCGACTGTGCGGATACCGTACGCGCGAATCAGCTCGATGGCCTCGAGCTCGGAGAGTCTCGTCGCGCCGGATGCGCCGGCGTTGTGGAGAATCTCGGCGGCGCGTTCCCGCTCCGCGCGCAGCTCCGGGAACACGCGCGGCGGACGGGTGAGGATTTCGCCGTAGCGCGCGAGTGCGCCGAGTGCCCGCGCGGCCGATTCGGGGAAGATGTAGCTGGGCACGCCGGCCCGGTTGAGCTCCACCTTTGCCTGTGGAAGTCCCTCGCGCCCCATCAGCACGGCCAACACGGGCTTGTCCGGATGTTTGAGTGCCACGGCGCCAATGGCCTCAGCCACATCAGTCGTGCGCACGCCGAGTGGCGGGGTGAAGATCGCGACCGCGGAGTCGACGGAGGGATCGTCGAGGATGGCGTCGAGCGACGCACTGTAGCCCGCGGGGTTCGCCGACGCGATCATGTCGAGCGGATTGCGGAGGGAGGCCTCGGCGGGAAAGAGCGGCTGGAGACGCTGCACGGTGGACGCCGCGAACTCGACGACCTCCAGGCCGTACATCTCCAACGCGTCGGCAGCGAGGACGCCGGGCCCACCCGAATTTCCCACGACCCCCACGCGCCGCGACGCGGGAATGCGGCGTGCGCGGCGCGCCGTGAACGCGACGGCCATGTCGAACAGCTCTTCCACCGAGCCAGCGCGCAGCACTGCCGATTGCCTGAGAAGGGCCTCGATCGCGTCGTCGCTCGCCGCCAGCGCGCCGGTGTGCGACGAGGCTGCGCGCGCACCCACGTCCGAGCGGCCGGCCTTGAGCACGATGATCGGCTTCTTGCGCGCGACGCGTGGCGCGATCTCGAGGAAGTTGCGCGCGTTGCCGAAATTCTCCACGTACATCAGGATCACGCCGATGGCGGGATCGTCCTCCCAGTGCAGCAGCAAGTCGTTGCCGCTCACGTCTGCCTTGTTGCCCACCGACACGAACTGCGCGATGCCGATGCCGAGCTCCTTGGCGTAATCGAGCACGTTGACGCCGAGGGCTCCGGACTGCGACACGAAGGCGGCGGGTCCGAAGTCCGGCATCACGGGAGCAAACGTCGCGTTCATCGAGAACGCCGCATCGCTGTTGATGACTCCCATGCAGTTGGGGCCGATCATCCGCATGCCGTGCCGGCGCGCGATCGCGAGCAGCTGGTGCTCGCGCTCCAATCCTTCGCCGCCCACCTCACGGAACCCCGACGAGATGACGACGAGGCCGCCCACGCCAGCCGCGCCGCACTCTTCCGCCACCTCGCACACCCGCTCCTTGGGTACGGCGATCACCGCCAGGTCCACCGGCTCGGGAATGGAGCGCACATCCGGCCACGCATGGATCGCATTGACGGACCGCGCGGTGCGATTCACCGGGTATACCGGGCCGGTGAAGCCATGCGCGACGAGACTGGTCACGATCTGGTGGCCGATCGTGCCGGGACGTCGCGACGCGCCAATCACGGCAATGCTGCCGGGACGAAGGATCGGGTCGAGAGACCGGATGCGCTCGCTCATGGAGTGGATGAGAGGATATGGGTACCGGTCAACGCGCGATCAGCTCGCCAGCCGCACGAATTCGGAGCACGTCCTCGAGTTGCACATCGAGCACGGTGGCGTCCTCATGGACACGAAGACGAACACCGGCTTGGCTGCGCGAGAGGTCTAGTTGGGCCGCGTCGCGTGGAGCTCGCCTTTCAGCTGGCGCTTCTTCTCCGCTCGCTCATCGATGCCGGCGGCGTACACGAGCGAGATCACGACAAACGCCGCTGGGATGGTGATCAGCAGTCCGACGACGAACAGGGCGAGGTTACCCATTGCGGCCGTCGCTCATCAGGAGCGCGACGCATCCGAACGACAGAATGGACGGAACCCACAATCCGACGAACAGCCCCTGTTCGTGGCTCCCGGTGAACCACAGCGTGACGGAGAGGAGGAACGACAGGAAGGCGGCAACGAGAATGGTCAGGCCGGCACGGCGGCGCAGGGTGCTGCGTGGCATCATCGGAAAACGCGGGAAGAGTTTGCGGAATTGGCTGCATGACAATGAAGTACATTAACGAAAGACCCTCACGGCAGGATTGTTCCAGCACCGTTGATTCGCGTTGCGTCCGAACCGCCTCGCATCATTACCCGGACCAGATTCTCCGCAACTGCGCGACAAGTCCGGGAATGCTTGCTTCCACCAGCACGTCAATCGCTGCAAGCTCCGCGGCGATCGAGCGGGCGCCCGCGCCGCCAGCGATGATTGTTACCGTGGCGGGAAGTCGGGTCCGCAGCGCGCGCAACTCGCCGAGCACGCGCGAAACGTCGTCCACGTAGACGACGCTCAGGGCCACGACGCGCACGTCGGCGGCGCTGGCGGCATCGGCAATCTCCTGCGCGGGCAGGTCGGGACCCAGGTAGAGCACGTTCCAGCCCTCCACCGCGGCGGCGGCGCCGGCAATCGCGGCACCGATGGCATGTCGATCGCCGGCGGGCGTCGCAATCAGCACACGTGGGGCTCCGGCTCGCTGCGGGAACGCACGCATTGTTCCGGCAATGATATCGTGCAGGATGGAGGACACGAGATGCTCCGGCGCCAGCGACAGACGGCCCGCGTGCCATTCTTCACCTACCCGACGCAGCAGTGGGCCCACCACCAACTCGATGAAGGGCGAAACTCCCATCACCGCTACGGCGCGCCGCAGCGTCTCATCGAGCGCCGACGCGTCAAGCGACCGTGCGAGGATGAACGCGGACTCGACGATGTCAACGGCACCCGGCACCGCGGACGTGGGAAGCGCTCGCCGGTCGCGCGCCGCCATGTCCTCTTCCACGAGCGTGGCGATCTCCTCCGTCGACAGCCGTGCCACCTGTCCGATACTGCGGCCCGCCCGGATTGCCGCATTGAGGAGGCCGAGTCGCTGGACGTCCGCGTCGCTGTAGAACCGCTGTCCGCCTGGACCACGGATGGGTTGGACGGCACCGTAGCGTCGTTCCCACACGCGCAGCACGTCCTGGGAGAGTCCGGTCCGCTCCGCGACGACGGCAATGGGGTGCCCCGCACGCTCTGAACCGAGAGGTGGAAGTGCTGTCATGGAAACAATTTGCATCGGTTGTCCAAGCGATGTCAAGAAATAGATTGGACAGGGCCTTGACAACAAGTGCTTCTATGGAGATAATGCTTGAACAAGGCTTGGACAAAGACGCACCTCATTCGAACTCACAAGGAGATTCCACTCATGAAGAACATCGTAGAGATCGCCGTGGAAGCGGGAAACTTCAACACTCTCGTCGCGGCCGTGAAGGCGGCTGGACTGGCCGAGACGCTCCAGGGCGCGGGTCCGTTCACGGTTTTCGCACCGACGGACACCGCGTTCGCCAAGCTGCCGGCGGGAACGGTCGAAGGGCTCCTGGCCGACAAGGAGAAGCTCGCTTCCATCCTCACCTACCATGTCGTATCGGGAAAGGTGCTGGCCGGTGACATCGTCAAGTCGAACGGGGCCACGCCGACCACGGTCAATGGTCTTCCGCTCGACATCGTCGTGCGCGATGGCAAGGTGTTCGTGAACGGCGCGCAGGTAGTGACGGCGGACATCGCGGCGTCGAATGGCGTGATCCACGTCATCGACACCGTGCTGCTGCCCGCAGCCGCCCCGGTCGGAGCCGGCAAGTAACGATCACAGTAGATTGAAGTTCCGCTCGCGCGGCGGCCGGAGGCCGTCGCGCGGGATCGTTCCGTACTCTCTCACTTGCGACACTGTGCTACGACCGGCCATGTTGGCTTTGCTCGTCACGACAATCGGTGCGGGCCCGTCGTTCACCGGCACAAGCATGACCGTCGTCGCCGCAGACACACTGGGACGCTTTCCACTCGTCGAGGGTACCAACCTCGAAGGCG
>JACMOE010000209.1 GCA_014378185.1 Gemmatimonadaceae bacterium
GCCGATGATGGCGCCCCAGGGCATCCTCCCGGCCGGTCGCCTGACCCCCGCCGTGGGCGTGAGTGCCATCGACGTCTCGGCGCGGGCCGAACCAAAGACGGCCGCGGGCAATGAGGTGAAGTCGCCGATGGTGGGGACGTACTACGGCGCGCCGGAGCCCGGCGCCAAGGCCTATGTCACGGTCGGGTCACGCGTCTCCAAGGGACAGACGCTCTGCATCATCGAGGCGATGAAGATCATGAACGAGATCGAGAGCGAGGTCTCGGGGGTGGTGACGGAGGTGCTCGCCGCCGATGCGCAGCCCGTGGAATACGGTCAGGCGCTCTTCCGCATCGACTCGCATGGTTGAGCCGGTTTCCTCGATCGACACTTCTGGCGACAGCCTGCCTGCCACATCCGGCTTCAACTTCAAGGCGGTGTTGCAGCAGTTGGTGCTGCGCGGCGCATCCGACCTGCACCTCAAGGTGGGCCGCCCGCCAACCCTTCGCCTGCATGGTGAACTCTCCGCGCTCGAAATGCCCGCGCTGCGCCCGGAGGACTTGAAGTCGCTCGCCGAGCAGTTGATGACGCCACGGCAGGTGAAGGAATTCACGGATAACAAGGAGTGCGACTTCGCCATCGGCGTGCCGGGCATCGGTCGATTCCGCTGCAACGTGTACCAGCAACGCGGGTCCCTCTGCTACGCCATGCGCGCCATTCCCTATCAGGCGCGCACGCTGGACGAGTTGCACCTGCCCAAGGTACTCGAGGAAATTGCGCTCAAGCCGCGCGGCCTGGTGCTCGTCACGGGCATCACGGGCTCGGGCAAGAGCACGGCACTCGCCGCAATGATCCAGCACCTGAACGAACACCGCCACGCCAACGTGATCACGATCGAGGACCCGATCGAGTTCCTGCATCGCGATATCAATTGCCACATCAACCAGCGCGAGGTGGGCACGGACACGGCCACGTTCGCGCAGGCGCTGCGCCGCCTGCTGCGGCAGGATCCCGACGTCATCCTCATCGGCGAGATCCGCGACCTCGATACGCTCGACACGGCCCTCAAGGCGGCCGATACGGGGCACCTGGTGTTCAGCACCCTGCACACCACGGATGCGACGCAGACCATCAACCGCGTGCTGTCGTTCTACCCCCCGCACCAGCAGGCCGAGGTGCGCTTCTCGCTGGCGAGTGCGCTCCAGGCGATCGTCTCGCTTCGCCTGGTGCCGCGAAAAGACAAGCCGGGCCGGATTCCGGCATGCGAGGTGTTGATCAACACGCAGACTGTTCGTGACCAGATCCGGGACATGGACAAGACGCTCAATATCCCCGACCTCATTCGTGAAGGCACGGTGCAGTACGGAATGCAGAGCTTCGACCAATCCCTCATGGCGTGGTACTCGCAGGGCATCATCTCGTACGAGAGCGCCGTCTTCTACGCGACGAGCCCGAGCGAGTTTGCCCTCCGTGTCCAGGGCGTCGCCGGCACCAGCGATACCAGCTGGTCCGGATTCGAAACGCCGTCCGCCACCTGATCCGTACCGCATGAGCGAGAACGTCCTGATCTGTACTCGAATGTCGACATTCGTTGGAGCCTTCCGTGTTTAAGAAGGTCCTCATTGCCAACCGCGGAGAGATTGCGCTGCGCGTCATTCGTGCATGCCGCGAGCTCGGCATCCAGACCGTCGCGGTGTACTCCGAGGCGGATCGCGAGTCGCTGCATGTGCGCTTTGCCGATGACGACGTGTGCATCGGACCCGCGCCGGCGCGTGACTCCTACCTGCAGATTCCCCGGCTCATCGCGGCCGCTGAAATCACCGGCGCAGACGCAATTCATCCCGGCTATGGCTTCCTGGCCGAGAACGCGGAGTTCGCGGAGATCGTGACCGCGAGCAACATCGCGTTCATCGGTCCCACGGCGGACCAGATCCGCGTGATGGGCGACAAGGCTGCCGCACGCAAGGCGATGACAGCCGTGGGTGTGCCCATCATTCCCGGCACGCCGGGGCCGGTCGAAGACGTGGACGAAGCCCTTGGCTACGCCAGGGAGATGGGGTTCCCCGTCATCATCAAGGCGGCGGCCGGTGGCGGTGGCAAGGGCATGCGCGTGGCCAAGGACGCGGAGGAGTTCGAGCGCTCGTTCCAGCTGGCGCGCAGCGAGGCGCTGTCCGCCTTCGGCAACGGCGACGTGTACGTGGAGAAATATCTGCAGCACCCGCGGCACATCGAATTCCAGATCATGGGCGACAAGTTCGGTCATGTGATCCATCTGGGCGAGCGAGATTGCTCGGTGCAGCGCCGCCACCAGAAATTGATCGAGGAGAGCCCGAGTCCCGCGATGACGCCCGACCTGCGCAAGCGGATGGGTGATGCGGCCGTCGCCGGCGCGAAGGCCATCGACTATGTGGGCGCGGGCACCATCGAGATGCTGCTCGACGAGGACGGCTCCTTCTATTTCATGGAGATGAACACCCGCATCCAGGTGGAGCATCCCGTCACCGAGATGATCACTGGCGTGGATCTCGTGAAGGAGCAGATTCGCGTGGCCGCGGGTGAGCCGTTGTCCATTCGCGAGCTGCCACCGTTGCGCGGCCACGTCATCGAGTGTCGCGGCAACGCCGAAGATCCCAATCGCAACTTCCAGCCGTCTCCCGGCAAGATCACGACCTATCATCCGCCCGGCGGC
>JACMOE010000210.1 GCA_014378185.1 Gemmatimonadaceae bacterium
CCGCTGTCACATGACGGGCCCCGATCCGCTCGCCGAGCTGACGCAATGCCGCGCTGAGATCGAGCAGATCGACCGCCAGCTCATCCAGCTCCTGGCCACACGCATGACGCTCGGCCGGCGGACCGCCACCATCAAGCGGGCCGCCGGACTTCCCATCCTCGATCTCCAGCGCGAGGCGGAGGTCATCCGGCGCGCCGTGACGACAGCGCGCGAGCACGACCTTCCGCTGGAAGGCGTGCGCGAGATGTTCTGGCTCATCGTCGGGCTTTCGCGTCGAGCGCAGGAAGAATCGCCGTGACGCCTATCGAGCGGGTCGCCATCGTGGGACTCGGACTCATTGGCGGTTCGCTCGCGCGCGCGCTCGCTGAACGCGATGTGCGGGTGCTCGGCTACGACAGCCAGCCCGATTCGCTCGACGCTGCCGAGGGCGAGGGCATCGTGCACGAGCGCCTGAATGCGGCGCTCGATGGTATCGAGAAGGCCGACGTCGTGGTGTTTGCGCTTCCGGTGGATGCGACGCTGGCTTCCATTCCCCGCGTGGCACCTCGACTTGCCGGCGCGCGCCTCGTGATGGACGTGGCCAGCACGAAGCGCAGCATCGTGGCTGCAGCAGAAGCCGCCGGACTTGGCGCTCGGTACGTGGGCGCGCATCCTCTCACCGGCAGTCATCGCTCCGGTTGGCGTGCTTCGCGCGCAGGACTCTTCGATCAGGCGCGCGTGTTTCTCTGTCCGAGCTCCATCACCGAGCCGGAGTCGCTGCAGCTTGCCGAGTCATTCTGGCGTGGGTTGCGCGCTGGCGTGCAGGTGCTGGATGCCGCGACGCATGATGAGCAGATGGCGTGGCGCAGTCACCTGCCGCATGTGCTTTCGGTTGCGCTTGCCGCGACGCTTCGCGACGCCGGCATCCAGCGTTCGGCCCTCGGACCTGGTGGGCGCGACATGACGCGGCTGGCCGGTAGTGCGCCGAGCATGTGGACGTCGATCGTGGAGGACAATGCGGTGGCGCTGGGTGGTGCGCTGGATGCTGTGGAGGAACAACTGGGCATCCTTCGTGGCCTGCTGTTGCGCGGTGATAGTGGTGCCACGCACGATTTCTTTGCGAGGGGGCAAGAATGGTTCGACGGCACTCCGATGTAACCACAGCTCCAGGTAATTCCAACGGCAGGTTGCAGCTCGGGAGGCAGCAGAGGCGAGGTTTGAGGCGTGAGGGTTGAGGTGAGCACTCTCAACCCTCATGCCCCAAGCCTTCTTCCTTCTACCTCCCGAGCTTCAACCTGCCGTAACATTCATTGCTCCATACTGACCTTCACTTCACAACATGGCATGACCCCCTCGCCGCCGGCTCTACTCGTTAAAGGGCTTCACAAAAACTACGGCGATGTCGTTGCCGTTGATGGTCTCGACCTCACCGTCGGCGCTGGCGAGTGCTTCGGCCTCCTCGGCCCCAATGGCGCGGGCAAGACCACCACCATCGAGATCTGCGAAGGCCTCACCGAACCCGACGCCGGCGTCGTCGAGGTACTGGGCCGACGCTGGGATTCTGACGAGCGCGCCCTGCGCGAACGACTTGGCATCCAGCTCCAGGAAACGCAGCTCGCAGAAAAGCTCACGGTGGACGAGACCGTGAAGTTGTTTCGCAGCTTCTACACACGCGGCCGTGATGTGAACGACGTCATCGACGTCGTGCAACTTGGCGAGAAGCGATCCGCGCGAGTGGGCAAGCTGTCCGGGGGCCAGAAGCAGCGGCTCGCACTTGCGTGCGCCATCGTCGGCGATCCGGAGCTCCTCTTTCTCGACGAGCCCACCACCGGCCTCGATCCCCAGTCGCGCCGCCAGCTCTGGGACCTCATCATCGAGTTGCGGGCCAGCGGCCGCAGCATCGTGCTCACGACACACTACATGGATGAGGCCGAGCGGCTGTGCGATCGCGTTGCCATCGTGGATCATGGACGCGTGATTGCGCTCGGCTCCCCGCGCGAGCTCATTGCGTCGCTCGGCGCGGAGCATGTCGTGGAGTTCACGTCGCCCGGCGCCGCTGACGGCGCGATCGATCTCGATGCATTGCGTGCGTTGGATGGCGTGACTTCGGCGCGCGTGCACGACGGACGCTGGACCCTGGAGGTGAGCGAGCTGGCGCGTGCGGTGCCAGCGTTGCTGGCCGAGCTTCGCCACCGCAACCTTGCCCTTGGCGAGTTGGCCACGCACTCCGCCACGCTCGAGGACGTGTTCGTGTCCCTTACCGGAAGGCAGTTGCGCGATGCGTGAGCCCATGATGCAGGACGCCAGCAGCCCGGCGCGCGGCTGGCGTGACAGCTCGCTCGCGCAACTCACGCTCGTGCGCTTCCGCGAGTTCCTGCGCGAGCCGGAGGCTGTGTTCTGGACTTTCGCCTTTCCCATCATTCTCGCGCTGGGCCTCGGCATCGCGTTCCGGAACAAGCCTGCCGACACCGTGGCAATCGCCGTGGTCAATGGCACGCCAGCCGGCGATTCGGTCGCAGCGCATCTCGCGCGTACGACCGGTCTCAAGGTGGTGCCGATGGACGAGGCGAGTGCAGCGCGCGCCCTCCGCAACGGGGAAGTCGCGCTCGTCGCTGCGCCGGATTCGGCGAGGGGCGTTGAATATCGCTTCGACGACACGCGTCCCGAGGGCCGCTCGGCGCGCTTCCTCGCTGATGATGCGCTACAACGCGCGGCGGGGCGGCACGATCCCATGCCCGTGCGCGAACGCAAGGTGCAGGAGAAGGGCTCGCGTTACATCGACTTCGTGGTGCCCGGCCTGCTCGGCATGAACATCATGGGTGGCGGCATCTGGGGACT
Organism: Gemmatimonadaceae bacterium; assembly: GCA_014378185.1. Lineage (GTDB taxonomy): Bacteria > Gemmatimonadota > Gemmatimonadetes > Gemmatimonadales > Gemmatimonadaceae > AG11. The sequence goes on from JACMOE010000210.1 coordinate 2,818, forward strand.
CGGCTTCGCCATCGTCGAGGCGCGGCGCAAGAACCTGCTCAAGCGCCTCGTGTCCACGCCGATGCTCCGGTCGCACTACCTGCTCTCCTTCCTGTTCTCGCGCCTGTTCTTTCTCGTCGTGGAAATTGCCGTCGTGCTGGGCAGCACGGTACTGCTGTTCGGCGTGCCTGTGCGCGGCTCGCTCGTGCAGTTGTTCACCGTGTGTCTCCTCGCGGCGCTGTCATTCGGCGGCATCGGCCTGCTCGTGTCGTCCAGGGCTCGCACCATCGAGGGTGTGTCGGGGTTGATGAACCTCGTCATGATGCCCATGTGGGTGTTGTCCGGCGTGTTCTTTTCGGCCAGCAACTTTCCCGCGGTTGCGCAGCCGTTCATCCAGGCGCTGCCGCTCACGGCGACCATCAATGCGTTGCGCGCAAC